>NZ_JALNUL010000209.1:0-246 GCF_026540775.1 Methylobacterium sp. GC_Met_3 | reverse complement strand
CGGCACGCTGTTCGGCTACAAAGGCAAGCGCACCTTCGACGTGAATGGCGACGGCTTCATCAACGGCTACAGTCCCACGACGGGGTGCTCGTACAGCGCCTACACGGTCGGCGTCCAACCCGAGTGCGTGAACGTGCACGACAAGGCGGTGATCCGCTCCTCGATCGGCGCGTCCATCCTTTGGAACTCGCCGCTCGGCCCGATCCGCTTCGACTATGCCTACGCGGTCACCAAAGACAACGGCAC
>NZ_JALNUL010000208.1:0-270 GCF_026540775.1 Methylobacterium sp. GC_Met_3 | reverse complement strand
ACCCGCTGTTGCCAACGTGATCGCCGAGTTGGCACTGGCGACACCCGAGCATTGGAGGCGCGCATGAGCGCCTCCCCCCTCAATCCCGCCGATTATGCCTACGGTGATCGGGACAAGCTCCGGGCTCACATCGCTGAGCTGATGGCGATGGTCGCCATGCGCGCCAACATGGCCAACGACCACGCCGTCCTGCGCGACGATGCCGGGCTCCGATACACGATGAAATGCGCGGCGGCCGAGTTCAGGGCCGCCCTTGGGTTGCTCGGTGAT
>NZ_JALNUL010000207.1:0-271 GCF_026540775.1 Methylobacterium sp. GC_Met_3 | reverse complement strand
CGGCCTGACCGCGGTGGTCGGGCTCGAGGACGTGGTGGTGGTCTCGACCCCCGACGCGGTGCTGGTCGCCTCCAAGGCGCATTCCGGTCAGGTGAAGGAACTGGTCAACGCCCTGCGGGCGAAGGGCGAGCCGGAGGCGGACGCGCATCTGCGGATGTACCGGCCCTGGGGCTGGTACCAGCGGATCGACATCGGCGAGCGATTCCAGGTGAAGCGGATCCAGGTGGTGCCGGGCGGACGGCTGTCGCTGCAGAAGCACTACCACCGGGCC
>NZ_JALNUL010000206.1:0-271 GCF_026540775.1 Methylobacterium sp. GC_Met_3 | reverse complement strand
AGCCCGGTGGTAGTGCTTCTGCAGCGACAGCCGTCCGCCCGGCACCACCTGGATCCGCTTCACCTGGAAGCGTTCGCCGATGTCGATCCGCTGGTACCAACCCCAGGGCCGGTACATCCGCAGATGCGCGTCCGCCTCCGGCTCGCCCTTCGCCCGCAAAGCGTTGACCAGTTCCTTCACCTGACCGGAATGCGCCTTGGAGGCGACCAGCACCGCGTCGGGGGTCGAGACCACCACCACGTCCTCAAGCCCAACCACCGCGGTCAGGCCA
>NZ_JALNUL010000205.1:0-281 GCF_026540775.1 Methylobacterium sp. GC_Met_3 | reverse complement strand
TCGTCGCGGCGACCGATGGCGCTGTAGGCGACCGGGACGAGGTTGGCGGCGTTGACCACCAGGGCGCCCTGGTTGCGGTTGCCGCGCTCCAGGTTGACGTACAGGCCTTCGACCTTGAACGTCACGGCCGAGGAGCGGAAGAAGTTCAGGAACGAGTCGGTGGGGAGCGCGAACTCGACGCCGCCGCCGACCGCGTAGCCGGTGCGGAAGCTGTCGTTGCCGGCGTAGCCACCGAACGAACGGTCAGCGCTGCCCGAGCCGTAGGCGAAGCCGCCGGTGCC
>NZ_JALNUL010000204.1:0-297 GCF_026540775.1 Methylobacterium sp. GC_Met_3 | reverse complement strand
GCGTCGGCGAAGAGCGCGCCCTTTAGGCCGAGATCGCGCGGAACACCGGGCAGCGGGAACTGAACTTCGAGAGTGCCGCCGATATAGGTCGAACCGCCGATCGCGTTCGAGCGGGCATCGGCGATGCCGACGTCGCGCGGACCGATGCCGTTCGGCGCGAAGCCGCGGACCAGCGACGGGCCGAGGAAGAACTCGTCGGTCACGCGAAGCGGCTTGCCGTCGATGGACTGGATGTGGCCGCCCTGGAACCGGACGAAGCCAACGACGTCCTCGGAGATCTCCTTGTAGTACCGCGCG
>NZ_JALNUL010000203.1:0-297 GCF_026540775.1 Methylobacterium sp. GC_Met_3 | reverse complement strand
TGCGCGGTACTACAAGGAGCTGTACGAGGACGTCGTTGGCTTCATCCGGTTCCAGGGCGGTCACATCGAATCGATCGATGGCAAGCCACTGCGCGTCACCGACGAGTTCTTCCTCGGCCCGTCGCTGGTCCGCGGCTTCGCGCCGAACGGCATCGGTCCGCGCGACGTCGGCATCGCCGACGCCCGCTCGAACGCGATCGGCGGTTCGACCTATATCGGCGGCACCTTGGAAGTGCAGTTCCCGCTGCCCGGCGTCCCGCGCGACCTGGGCCTGAAGGGTGCGCTTTTCGCCGACGT
>NZ_JALNUL010000202.1:0-327 GCF_026540775.1 Methylobacterium sp. GC_Met_3 | reverse complement strand
CCATGCTCGGCGACTTGGATGAGGATGGCGGGCCGACCTCCGCACACCACAGAACCCGCGGCTCCGACCACGCGGTCCCGGCCTGCGGCCAGCGCACGTTGGCGATGGCGGCGCCGACGCTGGCGAGCAAGGCGACCGCCACATAGTCGACCGGCGCGGACGCCCCTTTCGCCTTGCGCTCACACCACCCGGCCCACGGGCCGAGCAGATGCAGGGGGAAGGCCGGTGGGGATCGCCGACCGGTGCCGAGCAGGCTGAGATCAGGATCCGGCCACGACCCAGACCCCCCTGTGCCGGTAGTGCCGTTGGCGCCGGTAGGAACGATGC
>NZ_JALNUL010000201.1:0-327 GCF_026540775.1 Methylobacterium sp. GC_Met_3 | reverse complement strand
TCATGCTCGGTGACTTGGATGAGGACGGTGGTCCGACCTCGGCGCACCACAACACCGGCGGCTCCGACCACGCGGTACCGGCCTGCGGCCAGCGCACGTTGGCGATGGCGGCACCGACGCTGGCAAGCAAGGCCACCGCCACGTAGTCGACCGGCGCGGACGCCCCCTTGGCCTTACGCTCGCACCACCCGGCCCACGGGCCGAGAAGGTGCAGCGGGAATGGCGGCGGCGATCGCCGTCCGGTACCGAGCAGGCTGAGATCAGGATCTGGCCAGGAACCAGACCCCCCTGTGCCGGTAGTGCCATTGGCGCCGTTAGGACCGATGT
>NZ_JALNUL010000200.1:0-333 GCF_026540775.1 Methylobacterium sp. GC_Met_3 | reverse complement strand
CCCCGGCCGGTGCCGTCTTTCTCGTCGCGGTGTCTCCGACGTCCCGATCCTGCGACTCCCCGTTAGCGGTCTCGGGCGGGGTGCACGCACCCCCGGAACCCGCATCGGCGCCGTGGCCTTCCAGCCGTCCCCCGCCTCGTCGTGGGCGGGTCCGCAGGTCGCTCAGGGTCAGCCCAGACGCGGGTCGGCGCGGGGGGCATTTCCTCCCCCCGCCGGGCAAACTGCCGCCCGGTCTCACGCCCGCATCCGAGGCACGCCCCGTACCGGTCCGCCGCCCGGGGCGATGGCGGCTGAGAGCCACCGACGCGGGCACCGCCCCGTCCCCGGACCCGC
>NZ_JALNUL010000020.1:0-85503 GCF_026540775.1 Methylobacterium sp. GC_Met_3 | reverse complement strand
AATCCTCCCGCGATGGACGAGTGCTACCAGCCTAGCCGGCCATACGGGCTCTACCCGGAGCTCCGGAAGGCGGCGTGAGCCGCTCCTCCCATGACCTCACAGTCGGCCGAGCGCCGCGGACAGGTCCCGGTTGAACAGCGTGTAACTTCTCGATCGCGGATCCAAGGCACGCACGCTCTGGATTACAACAGCGAGGTCGCGCGACTGGTCACCAACCTGATGCTGACCCGCTCCATGCCGCAACACCTCCTCAAGCGAGACTTTTGATGCGGCCGATCCGGGTCTCACCGACGAGATGGCGAGCGGCCCCTCCCGAACATGATCTTCGAGCAGAGCGGCGCCTTCTTCGAGCGGATACGCCACGCGATCTTTCAAGGCGATTTCCTGAAGCCATTCGGCAGACCGCAGGGTGTCGACCAGCGGACTGGAAACCGGATCGGCCTCGACGGCGGACGCGCGATCCATTTCCGGGCCTCGGGGAACGCACCAAAAGCTGTGCTGCTACGCCGAGGCGAAATCGTCTCCTGAGGTCCAGAACCTCGTCCGGTGGGGGCTCGGAGCCGCCGCAATGGCGAACCGGGCCTGATCCGACGTTTCGACCGGGGCAGGGCGCCCATGAAAGGGCTTTCAGGATGAGCCCCTGCCGGGGCCGGTCTCTACCGCCGCCCCGGCATCGCTCGACCGGTAGACGTGCTTGAGGAAGGCGATAAATGCCCGAGTTTTAGCCGGCACGAAGGCCCGACTCGGATAGACCGCGAAGATACCCGCGGAGGCCGCCGCCGTATAGGCCGGCAACACCACCTCCAGCGAGCCGTCGCGCAGCTCTGCGTGGACGTCCCAGGTGGACCGCAGCGCGATCCCGAGGCCGCTGAGCACCGCCTCCCGCACCACCTCGTTGGAATGGGTCCGCAGGGGGCTGGACGCGCCCACCGTACAGGGCCCGTCCGGCCCGACCAGCCGCCACGGGTTCTGGTTCTCCGTGGCGAGGCAGACATGCCCGCGCAGTTCATCGAGGGTTTTCGGGCGCCCCGCCGCGTCGAGATAAGCCGGCCGTGCGCACAGGACCCGGCGCACCGGGGCGAGCCGCACCGCCGTCAGTCCGGAACTCTCCAGCGCGCCGACCCGGATCGCGAGGTCGTAGCCGCGCTCCACGATCGATTCGAAATCGTCGCTTAGTTCCAGGTTGAGCACGAGGTCGGGGTGCAGGGCGAAGAAGGCTCGCAGGTGCGGGACGATGTGCAGCCGCCCGAAGGAACTCGGCGCCGTCACCCGCAGGGTCCCCCGGGCCCGGCTCGCGTCCTGCGACACGAGGCTCTCGGCCTCCGCGATCGCGTCGACGATCGGGGCGATCCGCTGGAAGAACGCCTCCCCGACATCGGTCGGGGCGACGCGGCGGGTGGTCCGGTGCAGCAGGCGCACGGAGAGCCGCTCCTCCAGGCGCTTCAACCGCTTCGACACCACCGCTACCGACAGACCGAGCTCCGACCCGACTTGGGTCAGGCTGCCGGTGCGGACCACACGGGCGAAGATCTCGAGGTCGCTCTGATCGTGCATTCTCAACGCTGCGGAAAGAATCAAATCCGTTTTGCTGCCTTTTTCGCGGGTGCCAAGGGGTCTACCGAGGGGAGCTCAAATAATTTTCACCTGCCGTTCGATTTATTCTGACGGCTGGCGCCCACCCCAGGAGACAGCCATGTCGAAGCTCGTCGTCGCCGAGGACCTCCGCGCCTTCCTGGCCGAGGAGGCGCTGCCCGGAACCGGGATCTCGGCCGAATCCTTCTGGTCGGGTTTCGCCGCCATCGTGCGGGATCTCGCGCCGCGCAACCGGGCGTTGCTCGACCGGCGCGACGGCCTACAGGCCGACATCGATTCCTGGCACCGCGACCATTGCGGCCAGCCGCACGACCCGGCCGCCTACGCGGCCTACCTGACCCGGATCGGCTACCTCCAGCCGGAGCCTGGCGCCGTCCGCGTGACCACCGAGAACGTGGATGCGGAGATCGCGGCCATCGCCGGCCCGCAGCTCGTGGTGCCGATCTCGAACGCCCGCTACGCGCTCAACGCCGCCAATGCCCGCTGGGGCAGCCTCTACGACGCCCTCTACGGCACCGACGCGATCCCGCAGGACGGCGACCTTGCCCCCAGCAAAGGCTTCAACCCGGCCCGCGGTGCCGCCGTGGTGGCCAAGACCAAGGCCTTCCTCGACGCGACCGCGCCGCTCAGCGTCGGCTCCTGGGCCGATGCCGTCGGCTTCTCCGTGACGGGCGGGCGCCTCGCGGTCGACCTCGGCGCGGGCCGCAGCGCCGGTTTGACCGGCACGGCCGCCTTCGCGGGCTTTACGGGTGACGCCGCGGCGCCGACCGCGCTCCTGCTGCGCCACAACGGCCTGCATCTCGAGATCGTCATCGACCGGACGAGCCCGATCGGCCGCACCGACCCGGCCGGCATCGCCGACGTGGTGCTGGAATCCGCCCTCTCGACCATCATGGACATGGAGGATTCGGTCGCCGCCGTGGATTCGGCCGACAAGGTCGCGGTCTACCGGAGCTGGCTCGGCCTGATGCGCGGCGACCTCGTCGCCAAGCTGTCCAAGGGCGGCCGCACGGTCGAGCGGCGGCTCGCGGAAGACCGCACCTACACGGCCCCCGATGGCGGCAGCCTGACCCTGCCGGGGCGGTCTCTGATGCTGGTGCGGCATGTCGGCCACCACATGCACACCGACGCCGTGACCCTCGACGGCGCCGAGATCCCCGAGACGATCCTCGACGCGGCGGTGACCGCGCTGATCGCACGGCACGACCTCGACGGCGCCCGGCGCAACAGCCGGACCGGCTCGGCCTACATGGTCAAGCCGAAGCTGCACGGGCCGGAGGAGGTCGCCTTCGCGGTCGAGCTGTTCGGCCGGGTCGAGGCGCTGGTCGGGCTGGCGCCGCGAACCCTCAAGATCGGCGTCATGGACGAGGAGCGGCGCACGACGCTCAACCTCAAGGCGGCGATCGCGGCTTCCTCCGACCGGTTGTTCTTCATCAACACCGGCTTCCTCGACCGGACCGGCGACGAGATCCACACCTCGCTGGAGGCCGGACCGGTGGTGCGTAAGGATGCCATGAAGGCGACCGCCTGGATCCAGGCCTACGAGGACGGCAATGTCGATGCCGGCCTCGCCTGCGGCCTGCCGGGCCACGCGCAGATCGGCAAGGGCATGTGGGCCGCCCCCGACCGGATGGCCGCCATGCTCGACGCCAAGGGCGCCCATCCCGAGGCCGGCGCCAACACCGCCTGGGTCCCGTCCCCGACGGCCGCGACGCTGCACGCGCTGCACTACCACCAGGTCGATGTCCGCGCCCGTCAGGCGGATCTCAGCACCCGGACGCCCGCAACCCGCGCCGCCATGCTGACCCTGCCGCTGGCCGAAGGCCCGTTCGCGCCGGAGGCGGTGCGGGAGGAACTCGACAACAATTGCCAGGGAATCCTGGGCTACGTGGTCCGCTGGATCGATCAGGGCGTCGGCTGCTCGAAGGTACCGGACATCCACGAGGTCGGCCTGATGGAGGACCGCGCCACCCTGCGGATCTCCAGCCAGCACATCGCCAACTGGCTGCGCCACGGGATCGTCGACCGGGAAGAAGTCGAGGAAACGCTCCGGCGGATGGCCGGCGTGGTCGACCGCCAGAACACGGACGACCCGGCCTACCAGCCGATGGCCCCGGGCTTCGACAGGCCGGCCTTCCGGGCCGCGCAGGCGCTCATCTTCGAGGGCGCCAGCCAGCCGAACGGCTACACGGAGTTCGTGCTGCACCGGTTCCGTAGGGAGGCCAAACGCGAAGCCAACGGCCGCACGGCCTGAGTTGCTACCTCTGCCGCGGACAGAGATGTACCGCGGCAGAGTCTGCCCTCAATTGCGACCGTCTCTCGGTCGTCCGGGATGATAAAGGTCCGCCTTGCGACTGCCTTCCACGCTCAAGGCATACGGTGATCGTCTCGATCCGGGATCGCGCATTGAAACAGCCCCGCGCGGCTGGGCAGGCGAGGCTGAGGGATCTCGGCCCGAGATGGTAGTTAGATCCGCCTAGCGGGCGAGCTGTTCCAGTCAGCGATGCGGCTGATGTCGACGCTGCGTGGCATGTCGCGAGGCGACCTCCGCGCGTCGACGGGCAGCCCGGACGCGCTCGATATCAACCATACCGATCGGCTGCGGGGGCGCCTCTCGGGTAAAAGGCATGTGGCTGCGAACGTCGCCGTAATAGTCCGCTCCGCTCATGCCGAACGCACCGGCTACGACGGGCCCCCCGATGGCAGGCTCTTCAGCAGCGGCGTCTGTGACAATGATGGCGAGAAAGGCAACGGCAAAGATCGAGCGCATGCCAGGAAGAGGCACAGCCGCTCGGAGCTACGCAAGGACTTCGAGATAACGATATCGTAGGTCCCTGAAACGACGAACAGCGGCGCGGCCAGCTCGGGGATGCCTACGTGGGCGAGATCCTGGCCTAGCGCTTGGTCGTTCCGTCGGTCTGCGTGGGTTCCAGCGCCATTGAGAGTGCCATGCCACTCGTGTTCGACCGCCTGACCAAATTCCTGACGCATGGCACAGGCATCGAGCTCAACGAGCGCGAGGTAGCGCGGTTTGAGCTGGAGAAGCTCGTAGTCAGTGCCGCAGCTTCGGCTTAGCGCCGGCGAACGATGCAAGGCCATCCACCTCCACCATCGCCAAGAAAGCTCGATAGGCATCCTGTTCGGTATCGAAGCGCTCATGCCAGCGGGTGCAGCCCCCCGATATGCTGACCACCTCCATTCGCCAGGCATCCCGCGTGCCGGCGGTGCGATAGATCTCGACATCGACGGTGATGTCACCGCGAGTGAATTTCCCCGACAACGGGGAGTGCTCGAAATCGCAATCGTCTTCCATGTGAATGAGCCTAAGGAACGCTTCGCCCTCACAGCTTCCTATGTGCAATGAGCAACGCCATCGCGCGAGCGGCCTACAGCGCCGCCTCTCGATAGCGTACACCCCTCTCGAATGCGACTAACGGGCAAAGCGGCGGTATCCGATCTGTGCGCCTGTCACGCCCTAAATTTCCTTTGCACAACCCTCGTCGGCTCTGTTGCGCGGGCCATTCCTGACGGGGGACCAGGACAGTTTGCCGGTGCAGTTGGGGCCCTCCGTCAAAGTGGCGTGCGCCTGATCGATCTCGGCTGCATGCAGATCAACCACCATTTCCATGGCGGGAAGTTCAGCTCGGTCGAGGCCATGATCGACCCGCACGCGAATGTCGAATACGCGACCCAGTTCCTCAAGGAACTGAAGCAGCGGGAGGGCAGCTGGACCCTGGCGGTGGCGCGCTACCACGCCGGGCCGAACAACAACGCGGCCCAGAAGGTCTATATCTGCCGGGTGATGACCAACATGGTCGCGACGGGCTTCGGGCAATGGACCCCGGCTGCGGCTCGGTTCTGCCGATGAGCCCGGCTCACAGACCCCGACAGCTTCCGGTACTGACCTTGACCTCCGTGCGATCCTCGGGGTTCAGCTGCGCCTCAACGAAGTTCAGCGTGTTGAGATCGATCAGGAAGAAGTAGACGCCGTTCTGGCATTTGATCGCGTTGCGCGGCGCGCGCTCGTTCAGCCGCGGCGATGCGGGCTGGCACTCGTAATAATCGGAGCGCCCGGCCGAGATCACGGTGAGCAGGCCACCGCTGGAGACCAGCGAGAAGGTGCGGGCCTTGCGCGGTTGCGGCTTCGCGCCCTCCGGTAGGCTGGGCGTCGCGAAATCGATCGCCGCGTCCTCGGTGCACGTCAGGGGCCGCCGCAGCTGGGCCGCCGATGGTGCGATGCTCAGCAGGAGCAGCGCACCGGCGAGCGCGACCCGGTCGGCGATCATCGGTCCACCATTCGTCACGCGTAAGTCGTTTCTACCGACACGCTAGACCGTTGTCCTCCGGTGTAAATGCCGCATGTTCGGCCGACAGGTTCAATCAACAGTTTCACCGACCTATTCGCGGTCATCGCCCCCGCGCCGGGCAGTCGATCCGGGTTTTGGGCGAAATGCGTCGGTCGAAGCCGGCTGGCAGAGGCCAATCGTGCCGTCTGCTCCCATCCCGTCGGATCGTCCGTGCGGGCGACCAAGCCACGGCGGGGCATGTCACGGGTCGGCGCCTCGGCGCCAACAGAGCGCGGCACAAGGGGTGTGGCTCTAACGTCTTGTAAAAAAACGCTTTCCGACGCAGCGCCCGGTTCGGTTCGGCTCAGAGCACCCTAATCGTCAGCCTCGTCCGGATTGTCGTTGGCCGCACGATCGTCATCGGGCCGCGCCGCGATCGCGAAGCCGATTTCCATCAGAAGCAGGCGGGACAGGAGCTGCATTGCAGGCGTGCCATGAGAGCACATCAGCTGGTGCGTGCGGATGGCGGCTCTCACCATGCGGTCAAAACCGGCATCGTCTGGCATTGCGATGCCATACCCCGATCGATCGCCAAACTACAACCTCAGCTTTATGCGCCGCTTCAATAATCCCGCAGAAACAGAGGGGCGGACCGGTATCCACGGACGCGAAACCACGCGGCGCGAGCGGCGCCCCGGGCCGCACCGGGATCCGCCGCGGAGCGCTACGGCGTTGGCGCCATCTGGGCGGCCGCGAAGGTCGGGATGGAGACGGAGGCCACCGTGTCGGGCTTGGTGTCAGGCTTGGCCGTACGGGTGTTGCGCTTCTCGTAGAAGGCGTTGCCGCCGGCGACGGCCACGTAATGCATGTTGCCGTAGGGGTAGTGCCGCCCGGCGGTGTGGAAATACATCGCCTTGCCGACCTGCGGGTGGCGCTCGCCCGCCAGGACGGCGTCGGCGGCGTCGGCGACCTTCTGCAGGTCCTTCTCCTGCATCGGCTTGGTCAGGACCCCCGCGGCGAACTGTCCGGGCTGGCCGACCACCGCGCAGATGCCGCCGGGGAAGATCGCGTTCTCCAGCCGGTTCATCACGACGGTGCCGACCGCGATCAGCCCGCCCGCGTCGCTCCGGTTCGATTCGAAGTACATGGCGCGGCCCAGGCAGTCCCGTTCGGCATCGCTGACCGCCAGCGGCACTGCGTGGCCGGAAATCGAGCCCGTCGTGAGCACCGGGGCGGACGTGTTGCACGCGCCCAGGCCGCAGGCTGCGGCCGCCACCATCAGGACAAAACCGATTCTCGTCCGCTCGCTACCCTGCATGCAGGTGTGCTCCGTGCTGTTTCAGCCGCTTCATGCCGTCCGGCGATTGCCGGCGCCCCGCCGCGACAGGGCGTCCCGCAAGCGTGACCGTACCTTCGCGGCGAGGATGTGGCAGGCGGGCCCGGCGCAATGCGCCCGGTGGGACCGTCGCCGGAAGACCACAGGGGCGGACAACCGGCCCGGGCGAGGCTACTCGTTCGACGCGCTCAACCTGACGAACAGCAAGTCCGACCAGATCACCTCCGTGTAGGTCTCGCGCCTGCCCGGCGAGCCGGCCGAGGGGCTGATCGACCGCGTGTTCCACCCGGTGGAGCCCACGGCGGTGCGGCTCACCATCGCCGGGCGGTTCTGAACCGCGGCGCCGGCGGTGCAGGATGGTCGGGCGGAGACGAGCGACCTGCGCGCCGGCCGGGTAACCGGCCCAAGCCATCGGGCCGCATCAATCGACTTTGTACAGGGCAACTTGCCCGATCCCGTCGAGGCCGATCTTCCGGGCGCTCGCACGGGACAGGTCGATGGCGTAATTGCGCTTCATCTTGGTGCGCTCGTTGGTACGATCGGTGATCTTCACGGTGACCGATCGGCCATTGGCCTTGTTGACGACCTTGAGCAACGTGCCGAAGGGCAACGTATGATGCGCGGCCGTCAGCCTGTCGGGATTGTAGATCTCCCCGCTCGCCGTCTTACCTGTGTGCTGATACCAACTCGCCCGGCCGCTCCCAATCAACTTGGCTTTGCCGGCATCGGCATGCTGTTCGTCGGCCGATCCGGGCTGACGCGAACGGTCGTGCCTGCCGCTGTTGATCTCGACCCGTCAGATGACGCGTCCTGTCCGCCTTGAACGGCCGGCAGATCCGTCCGCGCTGAGGCAGTATCGGTGGCTGGGTCGGTATTGCCGATCCTGTCCGCCCGCTCTTGCCTGTCCGCCCGGTCTTGGCCGAGCACGGGATCCGGTGGCGGCACGGACGGCCTTCCGGACGGATCAAACGACGCGGCGTTGACGTGACCGGCCATGTCGGGCGTCGGTGCAAGCGGCGGTAGCTTCGTCGTGAACTGACGATACGTGAAGACGGGCGCTGGGCGCTTCACACCGGCCGATCGGTCGACGGCGTCCTGGCTCCGAGCCTCTGCCGCCTGAGCCATGCCGCTCCCAAGGTTGGGTACGAGGGCTGCGGAGACGGCAAGCAGCATATGCGCCAGCCGATAGCGTTTTTGGCCAGCCGACCCAATCATGGCCTTCACCGAAGATTAACCATACCTGCGGTGGACATAAAGCGTTACGGGCAACTCAGTTCCCGATGACTGATAAAGGCGCAGAGTCTTATACTTCCGAGCTTCCAGATCTGCATCTACAGCCAAGCCTGGCCGCTGTTTGCATGGGGATGCAGGTCAACCCGCCGAATCGCGCCTCGCTCGATGGCGCGGCGAGCCGCAGCCACGGCCATGAAACGCCCCGGTGGCCACGCGCGGTCCAGGCGTCCGGGACGGGGACCTTTGAGGTCGGAATCCGGCGATTGGTCTCAGTGCTGGCCCTGGCCGGCCGCCAGGATGGTCACGCCGACGGTGATCACCGCGATACCCACCAGCATCGTCGGGCTCACCGATTCGCCGTAGAGCCACGCGCCGCCGATCGCGGCGCCGATCATGCCGATTCCGGACCAGATCGCGTACACGACCCCGATCGGCAGCATGTCCATGCTGGTCGACATCAGCCACAGGGCGGTCCCGTAGCCCAGGGCCACGATCAGCGTCGGGATCGGCCGGGTCAGGCCGTCGGCGGCCTTCAACGCCAGGGTGGCGGTGACCTCCGCGCCGATGGCGAGTCCGAGGAGCAGGAACGGATTCATGACGGGGTGAGCTTCCTGCGCACGGGGCTTCGTGAATTCGAGGCGGGACCGGTGTACAGATCTGCCGCGAATCGGACAGCCTCAGCAACCGAAGGATCGGGCGGCCGCGGCAAGTCTGTTTCGTTTCTCCGGCAGGACTTCGCGGGTCGACACCGGATACCTATCCCTGGAAGCCATGACCCTGTCCAAGCCGGCGCCGTGGGCGCGAACCTTCGTGAATCGCGCTCCCATCCCCGGCGTGGCGCTTTCGTTAAGCCCTCCTGCCCATGGTGGCCCCGCCCCTTGCGACCCCGGCCCCGCCAGCGTGGCGATCCAGAGCGAATCAGAGCCGACATGACCGCGTCCCCCGCGCTCCCGGACAGTCCGGCCCGACGGCGCAGGGGCAGCCCCGCGGGTCGCCGCTGGGCCACGATCGCGGCGGCGGGCACAGCCGCACTCGCGGGTTGCGCCTGGGCCGCCTGCGCGCTGCTGAATGTTCCGAACCCCGTCACCCTCGCGGCACTCGCCGTGATCGAGCCGTCCTCGGTGGGACCATGGTTCCCGAGCCGGGTCGCGAAGGCCCCCGATCAGGCCCGGGACCTGCCGTCCCGGCCGCGCCCGATCCTCGATCGCGTCCCCTGGAAGGGGCGGACCGTACCGCTCGGGGACGTGCTGGCCGCGACCCACACCAACGCGTTCCTCGTGGTGCAGGACGGGGCGCTGATCCACGAGTGGCAGCGGGCCGGCACCGGGCCGGCGACGCTGTTCCCGTCCTGGTCGGTGGCGAAATCCATCGTCTCGCTCCTGGTCGGCACCGCGGTGGCCAAGGGCCGGCTCTCGGAGACGGATCGCGTCTCCGCCCTGCTGCCGGAGCTGAAGAACGGCGCGGTCTTCGGCCAGATCACCGTGCGCAACCTCCTCGACATGGCGAGCGGGATCGCCGTGCCGGAGAACTACGATCCCGCGCGCCCCCTGACCGGCACCGCCGGGATGTACCTGACGCAGGACATCGCGGGCTTCGTGCGCGACCATGCGCACCTCGCGTTCAAGCCCGGCAGCGAGGGCCGCTACCGCAGCATCGACACCGAACTCCTCGGCCTGATCCTCGCCCGGACGGAGGGCCGGCCGCTGGCCGACATCCTGTCGGAGCGAATCTGGAAGCCGATGGGCGCCCAGGCCGACGCCACGTGGAACCTCGACCGGCCCGGGGGAATCGAGAAGGCGTTCTGCTGCATCAACGCCACCGCCCGCGACTTCGCCCGCCTCGGGCTGCTCGTGGCCGACCAGGGCCGGGCCGGGGAGAACCGCATCATCCCGGCGCGCTGGATCGAGCGGATCATGACGCCGGCCAAGCGTGCGGTCGACGGCTGGCCCTACTCGGCCCAGTGGTGGCACGCGCCGGGGGGCGACGACGACGACATCTCGGCGATCGGCGTCTACGGGCAGTACGTCTACGTCAACCGCCGGGCCGGCACGGTGATCGTGAAGCTCAGCGATCACGGGGCCGAGCAGGACGAACTCGACACGCTTGCGGTGATGCAGGCGATCGCGGCCGACCTCGCCGGAGCGTCATCGCGCTGAGCGGATACGCCCGATCCGGACGCGGGCGGGGCCGCGCTCAGGCCTCGGTCGGCCCGGCATCCGGCAGGGTGGGGCGCCCGGTGATCTGGTGCAGCCGGGCCAGGGACCGCGCCCGCCAGTTGCGGAGGAGCCGCCAGCCGACGCGCCGCCACGCGATGGACGGCACCGGCGAGGCCGGATCGATCAGCGCGCTGAGCGCCCGCGCGTAGTCGAGCACGAGGCCCGGAGTCCAGGTCATCGACCGTGCGCCGGTGCGCAGCAGGGCGGCCGCCCAGAATTCCGGGGTGGTCAGCGCCGTGGCGAGCTGCCGCCAGGGATGGCCGCCGCGGCTGAACGCCCCCTCGATCGCGACGTCGAGCGCCCGGGCCGCCGTGGTCGAGCAGTTGCGGCTGATGAAATTGTAGGTGGTGTCCTGGCGGTACGCCGCCCAGAACGCCCGGAGCCGCACGGCATCGATGCCGTTCAGGGTGACGGCGACGGTGGGCGGGCACCAATCGGCCACCTCCGCGTCATGGGAGGGCAGGAAGCGCCCCGGCACGTCGTTCTCGGGCCCGGCGCGCAGGCTCGAGCGCAGATTGGCGGGCGAACGGTCGATCTCCACGGCGGGATAGTGGCTGATATAGAGGTCGTCCCCCTGGCCCAAAGCCCCCTGGCCCAAAGCCCTCTGGCCCAAGGCCGCGTGGCCCGTGGAGAACCGGCCGGCCTGATCGACCGAGGCGACGTAGCGCCGGATCAGCCGCTGGCTGGCCGGGGTGGTCGCCTGCCCGGTCGGGGTCCAGACATAGACCGTCAGGCTGCCGGGCTCGGCCGCATCCGGCTCCGGCGCGGCGCGGCGCAGGTGCCGCGCCCGGAGGCCGATCAGCGTCAGGTTGGTGCCGCTCAGGATCAGGAACATCCCGATGCAGTAGCCGACCGTGCCGGCATACCACGTCGGCCACGGCTGGAGGTGAAACACGCCGAACGCGACGCTGAGCGCGCCCAAGGCCACCGAGGCCCGCCAGCCGGCGAATTTCAGGAGGCTCGCAATCGTGATCCGGACCAGGCCGTCGACCGTGAAGGCGATGCCGAAGATCATGGCGAGCAGGAAGTTGCTGTGCCGCGTGGCCATCAGGATCAGGACGGCCATGATGGTCAGGAGTACGAACTGGAACAGGCGCATCCGGCGCGCGGTGCCGGTGACGAGCGCGCTGACCGCCAGCGAGATCAGGCCGTCGATCAGGAGGATCACGCCGAACCACCGGTCCGGGACGTGGATCGCCCCGTCGAGGGAATCGACCACCACGACGATGCCGGCGAGCGCCCACAGGAGGCCGACCGACAGGAGGAAGCGCCAGTGCCGGCCCACCGCCGCGCGTCCCACGAGCAGCAGCCAGAGCGGCGCCATCCGGCCGCCCACCGGATCCGCAATCCCGGACACGGTCGGCACCGCGGGGGAGCGCGGAAGGGACGTCGAACGCGGTCCGGACATGAACGGTCGGCCTCAAGGATGCGCAGAGAAGGATCTCTCGCACAGACGCGGCCGGACCGAAATGGCGGGACGCGAGACAGTCGATAATCGGAAGTTTTGCGCGGTTCTTCGGACGCAACTTCCACAATGGGGCTGAGGGATGTCTTAACGAAACCCGGACCGGGGGCAGCGCGCCCGATTCGCAACGGGATAGTCTTTACGACATCTGAAGAAGTGCAGCGCCGGATCCGACCCGGACGGACATCATCGCACGCCTGCCGGTAAACACCCCCTCGTTCCCCTCCCGATCTGTCGGCGATGCCCCTAAGCCGGGCCGGGCGCCTGTCCGAGGGCGAACGGCGTCCCGCGAATAGTTTCGAGCAGCCCTAGACCTCCAGACTATTGATCTCGGTCCCGACGCCCGCGCGATGCCCCCACCGGCCCGACACGTCGCGCCGCCGCCCATCTCGTGACTGATTCGTGCGTTCACGGTCGGTCGTTGGATCGCCGTTTGAAGTCATCGTCGGCCCGATGCCATTCAATCGTGGGACGTGCACAATATTTGTTGCAGAAATTCTGCGTACAACCTCATGTTAACGCAGACGATCAGAAACTGTTCAAAGAACATCTCTAGAGAAATGGTAGACATTTAGTCCCGATTTTGTATCATTAGGTGCCAATGTTGGCATATCAGAAGCAGTCCGGCAGGGATCGGGCGGGGGAATTCCGATCCGATCATCGGTTTTCGGCTTCTCTGCGGATTGTTTTGCTTCGTCGCGTACCTGGGGGACCTTCATGAACACGATTAACCTGTATGAAAAGTCTTCAGATCTCAATACCGATCTGATCAAGTGCACGGCTTCTCTGGTCGCGGCCTACGTCTCGCGGAACGCTGTGGGCGCGGGGGAACTGCCGGCTCTGATCGATCAGGTTCACACGGCCATCACGGTTCTGCAGACCGGCACGTCGGGCTCCGCCTGGACCGGACCGAGCGCGACTCAGATCGAAGCGTCGATCCAGCATGACGGCCTGATCAGCTTCATCGACGGCCGGCCCTACAAGACGCTGAAGCGTCACCTCACCGCCCATGGCCTGACGCCCGAGCGGTACCGGGCCAAGTACGGCCTGCCGGCCGATTACCCGATGGTCGCCCCGGGCTACGCCGCCAAGCGGTCCGAAATCGCCAAGGCGATCCAGCTCGGCCACAAGGCGGCCTGAGGCCAGCCCCACCCCGCGGTCGCTTCGTCACCGGCACCGACACGAGCCGGCCGCCGGAGCGTCGCGCTGGGGCGACGCGCGACCGGGATCCGATGCCCCGGGGGATCCGGACCCCGCCTTGTCGAGGGGGCTCGGCAAGGCGGCCGGGCGGGGTCACGCCAGGGCGGCCGCTCCAACACGTGGCGCGCGATGCCGGAGCCACAGGACAGGGCCGCACGATCAGCGACAGGCCCGATGGAGATCGTCGGGTGCGGACCGGGATCGGTCGGGGCCGCCCGCCTCGGAGCGAACCTCGCCGGGGCCGAGGTCCCCGGCGGCGGTCATGTCAGGCCTTGGCGACCGCCAGGGTGCCATCATCCATGATGAGGAAACGCACGCCGGCGCGGCGCAGGGCCTCGACTGCTTGGAGACGCGAGCGGCTGCCGCGGTGCTCGCTGTCCTCTTCCAGGCGCCGGACCGTGGAATGCGACAGGCTGCTCGCCTGGGCCAGATCCATCATCGACCAGTCCAGCATGGCCCGCGCGGCGCGCAGGTGGCGGCCGGCCACGGACTGCTCGAAGCCCGCCCGCAGGGGCGCCGGCATGAGAACGCCGACGCCGAGCGGATACTTGAGACCGCATCGCCCAAGATACGTCCCGTCGGGATCCCAGATCGGCATCGTGAAGATCCGGAAGTGCACGAGATCCCCGTTGGCAAGGCGCTCGTGGGCGGTCGCCTGATAGAGCGTGCGCTGCTCGATATGCTCCTCGGCCATCGCCCGGAAGGCCCCGCGCTCCTCGGGCACGATCATGAGGAAGGGATCGCTGCAGATCTCCTCGAACGGCAGACCGTGGACCTGCGCCATCTCGAACGGCATTTCGCGGACGCGGTCGACGCCCACCCAGAAGCTCGCGATGTGCTGGGTCTGGTAGAGCGCGGCCCGTCGCCGCCGCTCGTCATGCCGCGCATGGGCCCGCTGCTCGCGGTCGCTCACGTCGAGCGCCGTGCCGCTGACCGCCACCGGCCGCCCCTCGGCCGAGAAGCGCGCCTCCATGGTCAGCGACAGGGTGCGCTGCGTGCCGTTCGGGCGGATGACCCGAATGATCGCTTCCCCCGGCACGTGGCCCTGCCGGACATCGGCGAGGGACGGCAACCGGTGCCGGTCCTCCGGATGGGCCAGGGAGAGCAGCAGCTCGTAGCTCGCCTTCGTGGCATTGGGCACGAGACCGAGCAGACGGTAGAAACCCGGCGACCAGATCTGCTCACCACCCGTGAAAACCCAGCTCCAGGCGCCGCTGACGCCTCGACTTTCCGTAATGGCCAGAAATTCCCCGGCTGAGAATGTCAAGGCGCTTAAAGCAGAATGAAACATACCGGCGTGCCTGGATCGTTCGAGCGCCCGCCACAACAGGCGTATGTCGACTCACTGACGAAACGATTGCGCGACAAGACCTGATGCTCGTCGGAGATCAGAAGGAGATCCGCGAAAAGCATTTCATAGCCCCTCTTGGCTCGCAACAACGAACATGCCGGCGGGCAGAACCGACAGGCTCCCCGAACACGAAGACACCCCCCGCCTGCCCATTCCCCGCCGAGGGCGGATGCCGAAACCGACGCCGGTTGAGGCGCGCGTCGACCCGGGACCGAGCCGCAGGGCGAGGACGCTTCATAACTCATACTAATGCGGCTGTCGCATCTCCGATCCGTTTATGCAAAATATATTCAATATTCTTTGACGCGGCTCGACATGGCAGCAATGCGTTGGATTTCGATATTACTTTTCTTCTAAGCCACATGCTTCATTTTGCATCGAATGTGATAGCATTTTTCGTGATCAATTTTCTGAGATTGATACAAATTATCCCAGCGAGCATGATCCGAGCTTCTCGCCAAGGAGTGGCCGGCGGTTGACAAGCGGCCCCGGGTTGTGGGTGAGCGAATGGAGCATCAGGGAGGAGCCGTATGAGCGTCGCCTGCATCGGCGAATGCATGGTCGAATTGTCGGAGCAGCCGGACGGGAGCCTCGCCCGCGGTTTCGGCGGCGACACATTGAACACCGCGCTCTACCTCGCGCGCCTCGGCGTCGCGGTCGACTACGTGACGGCGCTGGGCGACGACGTCTGGAGCGACGAGATGGCGGCGGCCTGGGGCCGCGAGGGGATCGGCCTCGGCGAGGTCCGGCGTCTGCCCGGCCGGATGCCGGGCCTCTACATCATCCGCACCGACCCGGCCGGCGAGCGCAGCTTCCACTACTGGCGCGATCAGGCGGCGGCTCGGGACCTGTTCACCGAGCCGGGCGCAGCCGCGACCCGGGCGGCGCTCGAAGCCTACGACCTTGTCTACCTCTCCGGCATCAGCCTCTCGCTCTACGGCGAGACCGGCCGCGCGGCCCTGTTCGAGACCCTGGCGGCCCTGCGCGCCCGGGGCGGGCGCGTCGCCTTCGATACCAATTACCGGCCCCGCGGCTGGCCCGTCTGGGAAGTCGCCCAGGCCGCGTTCCGGGAGGCCCTGGCGCAGGCCGACCTGATCTTCGCCTCCGTGGAGGATCTGGACTGGCTGTTCGGCGCGGAGGGCGAGGATGCGGTGCTGCGCCACCGCGGCCAGGCCGAGATCGTGCTCAAGACCTCGATCGGCTCCACGCCCATCGTCCGGGTGCTGCACGGGACGTCCGACTCGGTGGTGCCAGCCGGTCCGGTCGCCCGGGTGGTCGACACGACGGCTGCGGGCGACAGCTTCGCGGCGGGCTATCTCGCCGCCCGCCTCGCCGGGCTGGACCCGGAGGCGGCCGCGGCCGGGGCTCATCGCCTCGCCGGCACCGTGATCGGGCATCGCGGCGCCGTGATTCCCCGGGACGCGATGCCCGATCTCGATCTCCCCGGATCGCGCGCCTGACCGCAGCGGAGGACGGCCCGTGCGTGAAACGGGCCGCCCTTGAGACCGGCAAGCGCAGCCGCTACCTGTGCCAGTGGGGGACGACCCCCGCAGCAGGATCGCCGCGCCTCGTGCGGCCGAGAGGGCAGCCGTGGCGCCGAGTCCATCGCCGATCCAGGTTCCCGAGCCCGACGCCGCCGCGCCCGGTGGAATCCCCAAGACCCGGGTCAGCGCCCGGGGTCGGTTGCGCACCTACTTCCTTACCGGCATCATCGTGGCCGGGCCCCTGGCGATCACCACCTACATCACGTGGTGGTTCATCGCGCTGATCGATTCCTTCGTGAAGCCGCTGGTGCCAGCGAGCTACCTGCCGGACCATTACCTGCCGTTCTCGATTCCCGGGCTCGGGCTGGTCATCGCGTTCCTGGCGGTGACGCTGCTCGGCTTCCTCACCGCCAACCTCGTGGGCCGCTCGGTGATCGAGTTCGGCGAGGTGCTGCTGGCTCGGACCCCGGTGATCTCCGGCCTGTACAAGGGCCTGCGGCAGATCTTCGAGACCCTGTTCTCGGCCAACGGCACCTCGTTCCGCACGGTCGGGCTGGTGGAGTTCCCCGTGAAGGGCACGTGGTCGGTGGTGTTCCTGTCGGCCCCGGCCGCCCCCGAGGTCGAGGGCGCGCTCCGGGCCAAGGGCGCCGCTGCGGACGAGATGGTCGGGGTGTTCCTGCCCTGCGCGCCCAACCCGACGACGGGGTTCTTCTTCTACCTGCCGCGGGCCGAGGTGGTGGAGCTTCATATCAGTGTCGATGACGCCGCCAAGCTGGTGATGTCTGCCGGGGTGATCCAGCCGGAGGATCCGCAGGGCCGGCTCAACGCCATGGCGGCGTCCCTGCGGGCCGCGCACCACCCGGGCGCGGCCACGCAGCGGGAACCGCAGGACGCCTGACGGCGACCCCGGGTTTCCAGAGGGCTCAGCCCTTTGGCGGGTGCTCAGGGCGGAGCCCTGAGAACGTTACCAGGGCTCCGCCCTGGACCCGCGAAAGGTCTTGACCTTTCGAAACCATGACGTCTGCCCCCGGAAGGCTGGGCGACGATCAGCCGGTTGCCACCAGCCAGATGCCGAGCAGCGCCAGCACGAGCCCGCCCTGGAGCCAACAGGCCGTGCGGTAGAGGACCAGCGCCCGGGCGATGTCGTCGGCCGCGGCCGCGGCCCGGCCGTCGCCCATATGGGCGTCGGGCACAAGGGTGCCGTCATAGACGCGGGGCCCCGCGAGCTTCAGGCCGAGCGCCCCGGCCATCGCGGATTCCGGCCAGCCGGCATTGGGCGAGCGGTGCAGGCGGGCATCGCGGGCCATCGCCCGGACGGCACCGCGCGCATCGGCGCCGCGCAGGAGCGCCGCCCCCGCGATCAGCAGGCCGGCGAGGCGGGAGGCCGGCAGGTTCACGCCGTCGTCGAGCCGGGCCGCCGCCCAGCCGAAGGCCTCGTAGCGGGGTGTGCGGTGGCCGATCATGCTGTCGGCGGTGTTGATCGCCTTGTAGAGCGCGCCGCCCGGCAGGCCGAGGGCGCCGATCCAGAAGGCCGGCGCCACGATCCCGTCGGAAAAGTTCTCCGCCAGGCTCTCGATCGCGGCGCGGCAGACCGCCGGTTCGTCGAGGCGCTCGGGATCGCGGCCCACGATCCTCGCCACGGCCCGCCGCCCGGCCTCCAGGCCGCCACCGCGCAGGGCCGTCTCCACCGCGGCGACATGGTCGTGCAGGCTGCGCTGGGCCGGCAGGCTCGCGCAGGCGAGGCCGAGCAGGACCAAGGTGGGGAGGGGACCGGCGAGGCCCGCAAGCGCCGTCAGGGCCAGCGCCGACAGCCCCACCGCGGCGAGCAGCAGCGCCAGAGCGAGGCAGCCCGCGATCCGGCGGCGCCGCGCGGAGCCGCGATTGAGGTTCCGCTCCAGGGCGGGGATCAGCCGGCCGATCCAGGTGACAGGGTGGCCGACCGCCCTGTAGAGCGCGTCCGGATAGCCGGCCGCCGCCTCGATCCCGAGGGCGAGGGCCAGCACGGCGAGCGTTTCAGGCGGATGGACCATTCGGGGTGGAATTTTTCCGCGCGGGAGCCCGCCGCGATCGCCCATGGCGGCGATCTCGGCGGGCTCCGACAAGCCTTTCCCGACGCGCCGAAACCCTGGCTCGACCTCTCGACGGGGATCAACCCGGTCCCGTACCCCGTGCCGCCGATGGAGGCCAGCGCCTGGACGCGGCTGCCCGAGGCCGCCGAGGTCCAGGCCCTGCGGACGGCTGCCGCTTCGGCCTACGGCGCGCCGGATGCGGCCCATATCGTGCCCGCCCCCGGCACCCAGATCCTGATCGAGACGCTGCCCCGGCTCCTGGCGCCGACCCGGGTGGCGGTCCTGGGTCCGACCTATGCGGAGCACGCCGCCGCCTGGGTCCGGGCTGGGCACGCGGTGGCGGAGGTCCAGGATATCGACGCGCTCGGCGATGCCCGGGTGGCGGTGATCGTCGATCCCAACAACCCGGACGGGCGGACTTCTCCGCTGGCCGAGCGCCGGGCGCTCGCCGAATCCTTCGGCGCCCGCGGTGGCCTGCTGGTCGCCGACGAGGCCTTCGCGGATCTCGAGCCGGTGGAGAGCCTGTGCCCGCATGTCGGGCCGGGCCTCGTGGTGCTGCGCTCCTTCGGCAAGACCTACGGGCTCGCGGGCCTGCGCCTCGGCTTCGCGGTCGCTGAGCCCGGGATTGCGGCCCGGATCGCAGGGGCGCTCGGGCCCTGGGCGGTGTCCGGCCCGGCCCTGGCGATCGGGACCGCAGCCCTGTCGGATGCGGACTGGCGCGCGGAGGCCGCCCGGGCACGGGCGGCGGATGCGGCCCGGCTTGACCGGATGATCGCCCGGGGCGGGGGGCAGGTCGTCGGCGGCACATGCCTGTTCCGGACCGCGGATTTTCCGGAGGGGCCTGACCTTTACCGGCGATTGGCGGCGGCGGGCATTGCCGTGCGCCGCTTCGCCGAGCGGCCGGAGCGCCTGCGCTTCGGGTTGCCGGGCGACAAGACGAGCTGGTGCCGGCTGTCGCGGGTTCTGAAGTAGATGCGGGCGGTTCGGCATTCGACGATCATGGATCCACAAGGTCCGGGACCTTGTGTGGGTGCAGGGCAACGCCCTGCTGGGTTCGGGCGACCCCGACATCGGGGCTCTGCCCCGAACCCCCCGCCAAAGGGCTGAGCCCTTTGGGAACCCCTGTCTTTTACGGACCGCGCCCGTGCGGATCGCGCGCGGCCACGATTACGGCCAGCGCCGAGAACACCAGCCCCACCGCGCAGACACCTGGCCAGCCGACCAGCAAAAAGGCCTGCGAGCCGGCATAGGCGCCGAGCGCCCCGAACACGAACAGCGTCGTGAACAGCACGGTGTTGATCCGCCCCCGCGCGCCCGGGACCAGGGCATAGGCCCGGGTCTGGTTGGCGATCAGCGCGCCGTTCATGCCGATATCGATCAGCAGAACCCCGAGCGCCACGGCGATCAGCGACCACGCGCCCCCGACCCAGAGCACCACGAAGGACAGGGCGACCATCAGGCTGCCCCCGAGCACCACGGGCTTGGCGCCCTTGCGATCGGTGAACCGGCCCGAGAGCGGCGCCACGAAGGCCCCGCAGACGCCGATCACCCCGAACAGCCCGGCGCCCGCCGCCGTCAACCCGAAGGGCGGCCCCTCGACCAGGAGCGCCAGCGTCGCCCAGAAGGCGTTGAAGGCGGCAAACAGCAGCGCCTGCGACAGGCTCGCGGTGCGCAGCACCGGTTGGCTCCGGGCGAGGTGCAGGATCGACAGCATCAGGGCGCGGCAGCGCAGCGGGTGCGTCTGCACGGTCTGAGGCAGGGTCGCCCGGGCGATGCCCGCCATGGCGAGCGCCAGCAGGGACGCGATGAGGAAGACCGGCCGCCAGCCGAGATTCGCACCGAGGAACCCGCTCGCCGTCCGCGCGAGCAGAATGCCGGTCAACAGCCCGGTCATCACCTGCCCGACCACCCGTCCGCGGCTGGCATCCGGCGCGAGCTCGGCCGCGAACGGCACCGCCTGCTGGGCCGCGCTGGCCAGCACGCCGACGACGAGATGGGCGAGCGCGAGGCTGGCGAGGTTCGGGGCGAGGCCGACCGCCAGCAGCGCCACGGCGAGGGCGAGGCATTGCCCCACGATCAGGGCGCGCCGCGGCAGCGCGTCGCCGAGCGGCACGAGCCCGACGATGCCGAGCCCGTAGCCGACCAACGCGGTGGTCGGCACCCAGAGGGCGGCACGGTCGCCGAACTCGGCGACGATCAGGCCGAGCAGCGGCTGGTTGTAGTAGATGTTGGCCACGGCGCCGCCGGCGATCAGCGTCAGGCCGAACCGGGCCTTCGCGTCGAGGGACGTGGTCACGGCTGGGTCGAGCGCAGGCTGGTTTGCCGCCGCGGATGGGCCATGGTCGGGTCCGTATCGTCGAGGGGGAGGGAGCGAGAAGTGCGGGTCGCGAGGCTCTACGGGCAGAGCTTGCCGGCCGGCAAGCTGCGGCGATGCATCCCTGCCGGGGGAGGGCGCGCCTCTTCACGGGTGAAGCCGCCGCACCATATGAAATCGACACGGCGTGCGCTGCCGGCCTGCGGGCGGGTGTCGCGCAGCACGGAATCCGGGCGCCGAGTCCAAGAGGCTGTAGATCCGGGTTACGACCGAGAGGGCGGTTTCGTTCCGTGCGGACGCATCCGGAGCCGCCGGAACAGGGAGTACGGAATGCCGAACTACCGCATCGACTTCGCCAAGGAGATCCTCGGGGTGCCGTTCACG
Source organism: Methylobacterium sp. GC_Met_3 (assembly GCF_026540775.1). NCBI lineage: Bacteria > Pseudomonadati > Pseudomonadota > Alphaproteobacteria > Hyphomicrobiales > Methylobacteriaceae > Methylobacterium > Methylobacterium sp. GC_Met_3. The sequence continues at coordinate 64,572 of NZ_JALNUL010000020.1, read as the reverse complement.
ATCGGCTCCGTCGAGATCACGCGGGCCCGCGATCCCGAGCGCGCCCGTCGCGCGGCCGAGCTTCGCTTCGCCCGCCAGCACGGCGTCGGCGACTGGCGGGAGCGGGCCGACCTCGCCACCGTGGCCGAGCGCGCCTGAGCTCAAAGGCCCCGGGCCGTCACACGACCTTCGCACAGCATTTGCAAGGTCGCCCGTCGCACTTCGCTACTGGTCAAGCTCTGGTCGCCGCGAGCGCGGCGCCGTAAGATGCCGGACGGGATCGGGGGCTGATCCGGCCTCCCCGGCGCGCGGGTGGGCGGCGCCGGATCGGGCGGCGCACGCATCCGAGCGGCGAGCCCGCCGGGCGGGGCGCGTTTCGAGTTCGGGTCGACGGGGGTCAGTGCGAAGGTCATGGCGGCGATCTCCTTCTTCGGCGACCTCCTTCAGACCATCAGCGAGCGCGGCCGCGACCTGATCGGCATCGGCCGCGGCGATCTCGGATCCCGGGCGAATGCCGCCGACCTCGTCAAGCTGTGCGAGGATCTGATATCCCGGCGCGGCGAGGCCTCCGGGGTGGCTCTGGCCCGCCTGATCCTCGACCGCTACGCCAGCTTCGGACCGGCCGAACGCCACGCCTTCCTGCGGGCCATCGCGCTGGATTTCGACGCGGATCACGCCGCCGTCGACGAGGCGATCGCCGCCTACCGGGCTGACCCGTCGCGCGCCCGTCTCGGGACCCTGCACGATGCGGCCGAGCCGCGCAGCCAGGAGTTGATCCGCCGTCTCAACCTCGCCCGGGGCGGCACGCTCAGCCTCGTGCGGATGCGTGAGGACCTGTTCGATCTGCGCCAGACCCTGCGCGCCGGCGAGACCCTGGATCCTGCCCTGCTGGACGCGGTCGACAGCCTCGATTGCGACTTCGAGCACCTGTTCGCCTCGTGGTTCAACCGCGGCTTCCTGGTGCTGCGCCACATCGACTGGACCACGCCGGCCCATATCCTGGAAAAAATCATCCGCTACGAGGCGGTGCACGCCATCGCCGATTGGGACGACCTGCGCGCCCGGATCGAGCCGCCGGACCGGCGCTGCTTCGCGTTCTTCCACCCGGCGCTCGCCGACGAGCCGCTGATCTTCGTCGAGGTGGCGCTCACCGGAGAGATCGCCCCGGCCATCGCACCGATCCTGTCGCGGGAGCGCAAGCCGCTGCAGCCGCAGGCGGCGACCACGGCCATCTTCTACTCGATCTCGAACTGCCAGAAGGGGCTCGCGGGCGTCACCTTCGGCAACTTCCTGATCAAGCAGGTGGTCGAGGATCTGACCCGCGAGGTGCCGCCCCTCAAGACCTTCGTGACGCTCTCGCCGGTGCCGGGCTTCGCCGCGTGGCTCGCCCGGGAGCGCCGGGCCGACAGCCCGCAGGGGCTGCTTCCCGAGGATGTCGAGACCCTGCGGGCGCTGGACGATCCGGACTGGCACGCCGACAAGGCGAAGGCCGAGGCGGTGCGCAAGGCGCTGATCCCGGCCGCCGCCGCGTATTTCCTGCGCGCCAAGAACGCGCGCGGCCGGCCCCTGGACCCGGTGGCCCGGTTCCATCTCGGCAACGGCGCGCGGCTCGAGCGGATCAACTTCCTGGGCGACACCTCGAAGAAGGGCCTGTCCCAGGCTCACGGCCTGATGGTGAACTACCTCTACGACCTCACCGCCATCGAGCGGAACCACGAGACCTACGCCAATCTCGGCACGGTCGTGGCCTCTCCCGCGGTGAGCCGGGAGCTGCGCGCCAAGCTGCCGCCGCCGCGCGCCGTGGTGCTCGCCGAGGCGTGAGGAGCGGACCACGCTGCCTCGCGAGCAGAGCGATGCAGTGCTGAAATCCGTCAGGGCTTTGCCCTGATAACCCACCAGAGGGCAGGGCCCTTTGGAAACCCGGTGTCGGGGTCAAGCAGGCCGAGAAACGGAAAGGGCTCGCCGGGAGGCCCCCGAGGCGGCTATGGGTGCGGAAGACACGAAGGCCCGCAACAGCCCAAGCCGCCAGCAGCCCAAGCCGCCCGATGACCAATCACCTCTTCTCCCTGATCCGGGACGGCGTCCCCGATCCCGCCAAGACCGTGATCGAGACGCCGGAGGGCCGCCGCTACGCTTACGCGGAGTTGATCGCCCGCTCCGGCGCCTACGCGGCGGCCCTGCGGGCGGCGGGCGTTGCGCCCGGCGACCGGGTGGCCGTGCAGGTCGAGAAGAGCCCGGAGGTCATCTTTCTGTATCTCGGCGTCGTCCGGGCCGGGGCGGTGTTCCTGCCGCTCAACACCGCCTACACCCCGGCCGAGATCGGCTATTTCCTGGGCGACGCGGAACCCACCGTGTTCGTCTGCGATCCGGGCCGGCGCGACGCGCTCGCCGAGGCCGCAGCGAGCGTCCGGCAGATCTGGACGCTCGACGCCGCGGGCAGCGGCAGCGCCGCCGAGGCGGCAGACCGGCAGGACGGTGATTTCGCCGACATGCCCTGGGGGCCGGAGGATCTGGCGGCGATCCTCTACACCTCGGGCACGACCGGGCGCTCCAAGGGCGCCATGCTGACCCACGACAACCTCGCGTCGAACGCCCGGACGCTGGTCGATTATTGGCGCTTCACCGCCGACGACGTGCTGATCCACGCCCTGCCGGTGTTCCATACCCACGGCCTGTTCGTGGCAACCAACACGGTGCTGGCGAGCGGCGGCTCCATGCTGTTCCTGCCCCGGCTCGACCCGAAGCTGATCCTGAGCCTGATGCCCCGGGCCACCGTGCTGATGGGCGTGCCGACCTTCTACACGCGCCTCCTGAAGGAGCCGGGCCTGACGCCGGAGGCGGCCCGGGGCATGCGCCTGTTCGTGTCGGGCTCGGCCCCGCTCCTCGCCGAGACGCACCGGGACTGGCAGGCCCGCACCGGCCACGCCATCCTCGAGCGCTACGGCATGACCGAGACCAACATGAGCACCTCGAACCCCTATGACGGCGACCGGGTCGCCGGCACGGTCGGGTTCCCGCTGCCGGGCGTGTCCCTGCGGGTGGTCGAGCCGGAGGGCGGGCGCGTGCTCGGCCCGGATTCGGTTGGCATGATCGAGGTGAAGGGCCCGAACGTGTTCCAGGGCTACTGGCGCATGCCGGAAAAGACCGCCGCCGAATTCCGGGTCGACGGCTTCTTCATCACGGGCGACCTCGGCAAGATCGACGGGCGGGGCTATGTTCACATCGTCGGGCGCGGCAAGGACCTGATCATCTCGGGCGGCTTCAACGTCTACCCGAAGGAGGTCGAGACCGAGATTGACGCGCTACCCGGCGTAGTCGAGTCCGCGGTGATCGGCTTGGCCCACCCGGATTTCGGCGAGGCGGTCACCGCCGTGGTGGTCGGCGGCCCGGGCTGCCCGGACGAAGCCGGCGTGCAGGGCGCCCTGGAGGGCCGCCTCGCCCGGTTCAAATGCCCCAAGCGCGTCCTGTTCGTGGATGAGCTGCCCCGCAACACCATGGGCAAGGTGCAGAAGAACCTCCTCCGGGAGACGCATGCGGGGCTGTATCGGGACTGATCCAGGCTCTTAGTCGGGTTCCCGCCGCAGCCGACGAAAGAGTTCCTCCGTCGTTCTAAGCGAAGCGGCCCAAAGTAGCGCAGCGTCTTCTGACGTCGCGCAACCCCGGGCCACTTCGCTTCACACGGGATGACGGTGTCGGCAACCCGAAGGGTGAGCCGGCCTCAAATCAAAGATTATGCTCTTTCCGCTCGCCCTCGGGCGGCGTGCGGTCGTCGGGATCCACCACCTTGCGGGCGACGGCGTTGAGGTTGTCCGGGTCGAGGGCCGTCTGGACGAACTCCCGGCCGATATTGGTCACCTCACGGGCGTAGCGCAGGCCCTGGTCGCGGACCTCGTCGGCCCAGGGACCGATGTTGCGGTCCTCCTGACGGGTGCGCGGCAGCAGGGCGCCGAGCAACAGGCCGGCGGCGACGCCCACCACCCCGACGAGGAGCGGGTTGTCGTCCACGAAACGCTCGACCGCATTGCGGCCCCGGTGGAGGCCGTCGATCCCCTGGCTGGTCAGATCGTCGAGCGCCCGCAGGTTGCGACGATGAACCCCCTCGGCGCGCTCGCGGACGTCGTCATAGGCCGCGGAGGCACGATCGCGGGCCTGATCGGCCGCGCCGCCCAGGCGGTTGCTGATGTCGTCGGCAAAGCTCGAAACGGTCTGGCTGGCCTGTCCGGCGAGATCGGCCGCCCGGTCGCCTACAGCCCGGGCGCCCTCCTTCACGGCGGAGGCCGGATCGGATGCGCGCGAACCGACGCCGGATGTTCCGCCCGACGCGAGCGGCGCGGAGCCGTGCGGCAGCGGATCGTGCAGGCCGCGCGGGTCGGGCCGCAGGGTGAAATCGCCCGCCGCCGTGCCGGGCGCACCCGGATCGCCGAGGCCGGCCGGATCGGGGCGCAGGCCGGTGCCGGACCCGTGCGGCATACCCGCCTCGGCGGCGATCTGCTCGGGGGTGCGGGACGGCGTGGTGGGGGTACCGGGCTTGTCGGTCATGGCGGTGTCCTCGGATATCCGTCTCGGCTGCGCGGCCTTGATCGGGCGGCGCCGTTCCCTCCGGCCTGCCGGCCGGCCTCAAAACCATGCTCGATCGCATTGCAATCGTGCGCGGCTCTACGCTCTAGTTGTGACGCGCTCTCCGCCGAACCCACGTTCGCTTCGGCGGAAAGGCTCGCGTGCGTTCGCGTCCGGCTCACGCCGGTTGTCAGATTTCGGTCTTGTCCAAGGGATCCCGCGCCGGGCGCACGGTCGGGAGATCGGGATCGTAGCCGCGCGCCGCGCCGGTGTTCAGGGTCGGTACGCGTGTGGCTGCGACCCCGGTGCGGCGACGCCCCGCGTCCTTCGCCATGCGGCTGAACAGCAGCCCGACGCCCGCCGCGATCAGCAGCACCGGCACGGGATTGCGGCGCACCGCCTCCAGGGCCGAGTCGTAGGTGGTGTTCAGGGCCGGGACACGCCGGGCATTGCCCAGCATCTCGTCCACAAGGTTCGGCACCGAGAGCCGCCCCTGAATGCGGTCGATCGTGTCGTCGAGCCGGGCGCGGCTCTCCTCGATCTCCTTCTCGAGGTCGTTCATCGAACTCATCCGGACACGCGCTCCGACAGGGCCTGGGCATCCTGGCGGACCTGACGCGTGGTGCGCTTCGGGGCCAGGGTGGAGAGGGAAAGGACGCTGCGCGCCCACAGGGCCATCCCGAGGGCGATCACCAGCAGCACGCCGCCAACGATCAGGGCCGAGAGCCATTCCGACCCGACGATCGTGGCGAGCCATTTCACCAGGGCGCCGATCAGGATCAGCAGGGCAACCACGGCGAACACCGCCGAGCCGACCATGCAGGCGAGACCGACGACGAGCTGGCGGATGTTGCCCGCCATCTCCGCCCGGAACAGGGCGATTTCCTTGCGGGCGAGTTCATTCGTCTCCCGCAGCGCGTCTCCGATCAGGCTCTGGATGCTCGAAGCACCGGTGGCGCCGTTCTGGCGCGGATCAGTCCCCTGGGCCATGGCGTCAGGCCCGGAAGCTGTCGCGGGCGTCGCCGTCCGGCGCCTCCGGCGGCAGGCTCGACGACTTGATGAAGCGGGCCGCGATCAGGCCGGCCACGAAGGTGCCGACCGCCACCGCCACCGGTGCCCGGCGGGCGATGGACTCGGCCTCGCTGTAGAAATCGCCGAGGCTGCGGCGCTCGATCGAGGAGCCGAGCTGCTCCAGCCCGTCGGCGGCGCTGTCGAAGAAGGCGCGCACGTTCGGCTTGTCGCCGAGATCGCGGCCTGAATTGCGGATCGTCTGCGCGAGATCGTGGACCGACTGCGCCGCATCGCTCTTGCGCTGCTCGACGTAGCTCTGCGCCTGGAGACGCGCCGCGTCGATCAGACCGCGTCCGCGCTCGGCCGCCACGTCGGCCAGCCCCTCGACATCGCCCTGCAGGGCGCGCCACTGGGCGCGCTCATCCGCCCCCGCATGGGGCGGCTCATGGGGCGCTTCATGCGCCGCCCCGTGAAGCGGGCCTCCAAGGGCGTCCTGCGGTAACTCGTTGCCGGCCATCTCGAAAACACTCCTCGCGCCGCGGGGTCGGCGCCGCTTGCGGCGACTGCGGCCCCCGCGATGGCTGAGTAACCGACTCAGCTGTGACCGGTTCCGGTGCCGCGTGCAGCGAACCCCATCCGAGCCGAACAGATCCCCGGCCCGAATAGATCCCCGGCCTTCGCGACTCGGCACAGCGGTCAGTCCACGTTCAGCCAAGGTCTGTCAGAACCGCCACGCTTCGACAACGGCCTTCGCTCGCTCCGCGCCGGCTCGGAGGGGCGCCGCGCGATGCCTGGACGGAGCGGCCACCCTGTCCCGGAACGGAACGGCCTCGACTTGACCCGCGCCCGGCTTCACGCTTGGGTTGCCTCAAGACCAACAAAGGATCGCGCAGGGTTCCCGCGCGTTCTGACATATAATTGATGTCCCGATGCAGGCGTGGCGAGACCCTCGACCCGACCCGCGCCCCTGATCCGGAGCCGACCCGCGTGGCACGCCTTGTGATCGTATCGAACCGCGTCGCCGTCCCGGAGGAGGGCGGCAAGGCGGTCGCGGCAGGCGGCCTGGCGGTCGCCGTCAAGGAGGCCTTCACGGCCTATGAGGGGCTGTGGTTCGGCTGGAGCGGCACCATCACGGACGAGCCGTCCGAGGAGCCGACCCTGATCGACCGGGGCCGCGTCCAGTACGCGGTGGTCGATCTCTCGCCCCAGGACCACCTCGAATATTATGCCGGCTTCGCGAACCGGGCGCTGTGGCCGATCATGCATTACCGGCTGGGGCTCGGGGCCTTCTCGCGCTCGGATTACGCCGGCTACAGCCGCGTGAACCGCACCTTCGCCCGGGCGCTGGCCAAGCTGGTCGAGCCCGACGACATCATCTGGGTGCACGATTACCACCTGCTGCCGCTCGCCTCCGAGCTGCGCGGCCTCGGGCTCGACAACCCGATCGGCTACTTCCACCACATCCCCTGGCCCGCCGCCGATGTGTTCAACTCGCTGCCGGCCAGCGGCGAATTGCTGCGCGCCATCGTGGATTACGACCTGATCGGTCTGCAGACCGAGGCGGACGTTCAGAACCTGCAGCGCAACCTGATCGATACCCAGCGGGCGATTCCCCTGGGCGGCGGCTCGCTGATGGTCGACGGGCGGCGCACCCGGATCCGCGCCTTCCCGATCGGCATCGATGTTGCCGGCTTCAAGGAGGCGGCCGAGAAGGCCAGCGCCAACAAGGTCGTGCGCGAGACCATCGCCGGCCTGCGCACCCGCAAGCTGCTGATCGGCGTCGACCGGCTGGATTATTCCAAGGGCGTGTCCGAGCGGATGGAGGCGGTGGAGAGCTTCTTCGCCTCGAATCCCGACCAGCGCGGCAACGTCACCTACATCCAGATCACGCCGAAATCCCGCAGCGAAGTGCCGGAATACGAGCAGCTCGCCCGGGACGTGAACGAGAAGGTCGGCGAGATCAACGGCTCGCTCGGCGACCCGGCCTGGACGCCGATCCAGTACATCACCAAGGCCTATCCGCGCCCGGTGCTGGCCGGTCTCTACCGGGCGGCCCGGGTCGGCATCGTCACACCGATGCGCGACGGCATGAACCTCGTCGCCAAGGAATACGTGGTCGCTCAAGCCGAGGACGATCCGGGCGTTCTGGTCCTGTCGAAATTCGCCGGCGCCGCCCGGCAGCTGCCCGAGGCGCTGCTGATCAACCCCTACGACAAGTTCGAGGTGGCGGAGGCGATCCGCGCGGCGCTCTACATGCCGAAGGCCGAACGGGTGGCGCGCTGGAAGCCGATGGTCGAGCGCATGACCCGCGAGGATGTCGATTGGTGGGCGCGCAACTTCCTGGCGGAACTTGAGAATTTCCGCACGATCGAGCGCGAGCCGCCATCCGCGGCAGCCGCTGCTGCCGAATAACCAGCGATGTCCCGGGTTTCCAAAGGGATCATCCCTTTGGCGGGGCCTCGGGGCGGAGACCTGAGCCTTCGGGCTTCGCCCTGCACCCACAAAAGGTCGAAGACCTTTTGAAACCATGATGTTGCGCGGCAACTCTCCGATCTCACGTTCATATCTGGACCTCGCCCATGATCGCCGTCGATGACGGGGTGCCGGCGCCGCTCGGCGCGCATTTCGACGGGCGCGGGGTCAATTTTGCCCTGTTCTCCGAGCACGCCACCGCGGTCGATATCTGCCTGTTCGAGCCCGGTGAGCGGCACGAGACCCGCACGGTGCGGCTGCCCTGCCGGACCGACGACGTCTGGCACGGCTACCTGCGCGGGGTGCTGCCGGGCCAGCTCTACGGCTACCGGGTGCATGGCCCCTGGGATCCGGCGAACGGCCACCGGTTCAACCCCTCGAAGCTGGTGCTCGACCCCTATGCGCGGGAGATCCGCGGGAAGATCCGCTGGCATGACGCGCTCTACGGGCACCGGCGCGGTGGGCGCGAGGATCGGATCGACCGGCGCGACAGCGCGGTCTACATGCCGCGCTGCGTGGTCACTGCCCCCGAGGTGCCCGACCTCGCCCTCGATCCGGTGCGCCGGCCGCTCGCCGACACGGTGGTGTACGAGGCGCACGTCAAGGCGCTGACCCGCACCCATCCCGCGATCCCCGAATCCGAGCGCGGCACCTACGCGGCCTTGGCCCATCCGGCGATCATCGAGCACCTCGTGAAGCTCGGCGTGACCGCCCTGGAACTCCTGCCGATCCAGGCCTTCGCGGATGACCGCTTCCTGGTGGACAAGGGCCTCGTCAACTTCTGGGGGTATCAGCCGCTGAGCTACTTCGCCCCCGACCCGCGTTACCTGGGGGAGGGCGGCCTCGGCAGCCTCAAGGCGGCGATCCGGGAACTCAACGCCGCCGGGATCGAGACCTGGCTCGACGTGGTCTACAACCACACCGCGGAGGGCGACCACACCGGCCCGACCTTGGCGTTCCGCGGCATCGACAATGCCAGCTACTACAAGCTGGACCCCGCCAACCGGCACCGCAACTTTGACTGCACCGGCTGCGGCAACACCTTCGATGTGAGCCACCCGCGGGTGATGCAGCTGGTGCTGGATTCCCTGCGTCACTGGGTGACCGCCTACGGGATCGCGGGCTTCCGGTTCGACCTGGCTTCGAGCCTCGGGCGTTCGCCGCTCGCATTCACCCCGCAGGCTGCCTTCTTCCAGGCGGTGGCGCAGGATCCGGTGCTCGCCCGGGTCAAGATGGTGGCCGAGCCCTGGGACATCGGGGAGGGGGGCTATCAGCTCGGCAGCTACCCGCGCGGCTGGAGCGAATGGAACGACAAGTTCCGCGACGCGACCCGCGGGTTCTGGAAGGGCGATTCCGGCACGCTCGCCAAGGTCACGCAGGGGCTGACCGGCTCGCGCGAGGTGTTCGCGCCCTCCCGCCGCTCGCCGCTCGCCAGCGTCAACTTCATCGCCAGCCACGACGGCTTCACGCTGGCCGACACGGTGGCGTACGAGGCGAAGCACAACGAAGCCAACGGCGAGGACAACCGCGACGGCCACGGCCACAACGTTAGCCGGAATTACGGCGTCGAGGGTGACACCGACGATGCCGCCATCCTGGCGGTTCGCACCCGCCAGAAGCGCAACATGCTGGCCACCGTGATGCTGGCCCAGGGCGTGCCGATGCTGCTGATGGGCGACGAGCGGTCGCGCAGCCAGGGCGGCAACAACAACGCCTATGCCCAGGACAATCCGACGAGCTGGATGGACTGGAGTGTCGATCCGGACCCTGCGCTCACGGGCTTCGTCGCCAATCTGCTGGCCTTGCGACGGGCTCAACCGGCGCTGCGACGACGGCGCTTCTTCACCGGCGCGCTGATCCATCCGGATGCGCCCCTGCGCGACGTGCATTGGCTCAGCGCCGAAGGCACCGAGATGGGCGACCGCCACTGGTCCGACGACGGACTCCAGACGTTCGGGATGCAGATCGGCAATGACGGCGCACCGGGCGAGCGCCTGCTGGTGCTGTTCAACGCCGGGGAGGGGGCTCTGACCTTCCACCTCGCCCCGGTGATCGGCGGCCCATGGCGGCCCGTGTTCGACACGGGCGAGGCCGAGGGGGCACTTTCGCCGGATGCCGCGCCTTACGCGGCGGGCGCCGCGGTGCCGCTGGCCGGGCGGACGGCTCTGGTTCTCACCGCCCCGAGGGCGGAGGCCGGGTGGGTGCCGGGGCCATAGCCTGTATCACGCGAGAAAAGGATCGGTGACGGCTCCACAGCTCTCCCTCCCCCCTCTGCGGGGGAGGGAGAGCTGTGGGCCCCCGTTCCCCCATTGCCACACCCCACGCCCGCCATAGCTGCGCTGCGGGAACCGGATCGAGCCCGGGGCCTTCTCTCACGACAGGTGAGCCTGCCGCGCTTGCCCCGGCGCGTGCGGCCAACGACGAGGAATGTGGCCCGATGCGGCGCGCCCACAACATGGAATTCGGGGCCGAGATGGTCGGGGGCGGCGTCCGCTTCGCCCTCTGGGCCCCCACCGCGCAGAGCGTCGACCTCGTCGTCGACGGCGTCGACCACCCGCTGCCCGAATCCGGCGGCGGCTGGCGGCGCACCGCCCTGCCCGGCGTGAAGCCCGGCGCCCGCTACGGCTTCCGCATCGACGGCGACCTCGTGGCGCCCGATCCCGCCTCCCGGTTCCAGCCGGACGACGTTTCGGGCCTCAGCGAGGTGATCGACCCGCGTGCCTTCGAATGGTCGGACGAGGCCTGGGCCGGGCGGCCGTTCGAGGAGGCGGTGATCTACGAGTGCCATGTCGGCACCGCGACGCCGGAGGGCACCTATGCCGGCCTGCAGGCCCGGCTGCCCGACCTCAAGGCGCTCGGCGTCACCGCCATTGAGCTGCTGCCGCTCGCCGACTTCAAGGGCTCGCGCAACTGGGGCTACGACGGCGTCCAGCCCTACGCCCCCGACGGCGCCTATGGCCGGCCGGACGACCTCAAGCGGCTGGTCGACACCGCCCATGGGCTCGGCCTGATGGTCTATCTCGACGCGGTCTACAACCACTTCGGCCCGGCCGGGAACTACCTCCACGCCTACGCCAAGACCTTCTTCACCGAACGCCACCAGACGCCGTGGGGCGCGGGCATCAACTTCGACGGCAAGGAGAGCGGCGCCACGGTGCGGCAGTACTTCATCCAGAACGCCCTGTACTGGCTGGAGGAATACCGCTTCGACGGCCTGCGCTTCGACGCCGTCCACGCGATCCTCGACGATTCGCCCCGCCACTTCCTGGCCGAGCTCGGCGAGACGGTCCGCAAGACCTTCCCGGACCGCCAGATCCACCTGATGCTGGAGAACGAGGCCAACCAGGCCCGGTGGCTGGAGCGCGACGCCGCCGGGCGCCCCAAGATGCACGACGCCCAATGGGCTGACGACCTGCACCATTGCTGGCACGTCCTGCTCACCGGCGAGGATGCCGGCTACTATAAAAGCTTTGCCGACAAACCCGTCGCCCATCTCGCGCGCTGCCTCGCGGAGGGCTTTGCGTATCAGGGCGAGCCCTTCCCGACGCTCGACAACCACCCGCGGGGCGAATCCTCCGGGCATCTGCCGCCCTCGGCCTTCGTGACCTTCCTCCAGAACCACGACCAGGTCGGCAACCGGGCGCTCGGCGAGCGGCTCAACCATCTGGCCGACCCGAAGAAGCTCGATCTCGCCCGGGCCGGCCTCCTGCTGGCGCCGCAGATCCCGATGCTCTGGATGGGCGAGGAATGGTCGGCCTCGGCGCCGTTCCTGTTCTTCGTCGACTTTGCGCCGGACGAAGAGCTGAACACGGCGGTGCGCGACGGCCGCCGCCGGGAGTTCAAGAGCTTCGCGGCGTTCGCCGACGATACCTCGAAGATACCGGATCCCACCGAGCGCGAGACCTTCGAGGCCTCGAAGCTCGACTGGTCCGAGCGGGAGCGCTCGCCGCACCGCGAGGTGCTGGCGGAGACCACGCGACTCCTGGGCCTGCGCCGCGACGTGGTCGTGCCGCTCGCCAAGTCCGGCTACGCGGGTGCCGCCGCCAGCCTGCCGCGGGCCGACGTGGTCGATTGCACGTGGCGCTTCGGCGCCGGCACCCTGCGGTTCGTCGCCAATGTCGGCGACACCCCCTTCGCGCTGGATCCGGGCGGCGCCCGGGTGGTCTGGACCAACGCCCCGGACGGGGCCGGACGCGACCTGCCCTCCTGGGCGGGCGTGTTCCTGACGGAGTCCCACTCGTGAACGCCTTGAACGTGAGTGCCTTGGAACAGCTGGCCGATCTCGTCGGCGTGGCCGCGGGCTATACCGATGCCTTCGGCAAGCCGGTCGAGACCTCCCTGGAGGTGCGCCGGGGCCTGCTGGCGGCGCTGGGCTTCGCGGTGGAGGACGAGACGGCGATCGCCGGGAGCCTGGAGCAGGTCGAGCGCCTGCGCCGCGGCCTGATCCCGCCGCTCCTGCCCGTGGAGGCCCGCCGGGCGGCCCGGGTGCCGGTGCGGCTCCAAAGCGGTGCGCCCCACACCCTGGTCTGGCGCCTCGTGGATGAACGCGGCACGGCGCGCGAGGGCCGGGCGAATCCGCAAGGGGCGGAGCCCGGCTTCGAGCTGCCGCCGCTGACCCCGGGCTATCACCGCCTCACCGTGCAGGCCGGGCAGAGCCGCACCGAAGCCTGGGTGATCGCCGCGCCGCAGCGTTGCTGGCGCCCGCGGCCCTACACGGAGGAGGGGGCCTCCGACTGGGGTCTGGCCGCGCAGCTCTACGGCCTGCGCTCGGCCACCAATATCGGCATCGGCACCTACGCGGATGCCGGCGAGGCCGCCCGCGAGGCCGCCTTGCGCGGGGCGGCGTTCCTGGGGCTCAGCCCGGTCCATGCCCTGTTCGGCTCCGACCGGACCAAGATCTCGCCCTACTCGCCCTCTTCACGCCTGTTCCTCGAGACCCTGTTCATCGCCCCGCGCAGCCTGCCGGGGCTCGCCGGATCCCGGGCCGAGGCGCTGCTCGCCGAGCGGGAAGATGCCATCACGGCTTTGCGCGAGGCGGCGCTTGTCGATCATCAGGGCGTGCACGACGTGCTCGACCCCGTGCTCCGGGCCCTCTGGGCGGATTCGCCGGCCCGGGCCGGGACGGACGCGGAGTTCGAGCGCTTCCGCCAGGAGGGCGGCGCGGATCTGGAAGCGCACGCGATCTTCGAGGCCCTGTCGGAGCATTTCCGGGGGCAGGGGGCGCACTGGCTGGGCGACTGGCCGGAGGCGTATCGCCGGGCCGGCACGGAGGCCGTGACGGCCTTCGCGGCGGAGAACGCGGAACTCGTCGGCTACCACGCGTGGCTGCAACACCTCGCCGACCGGCAGCTCGAAGAGGCCTCGGCGGCGGCCCTCGGCTCGGGCATGCGGGTCGGACTCTACCGCGACCTCGCGGTCGGCGCCGACCGGGGCGGGTCCGAGATCTGGTCCCATCCCGAGCGCTTCGCCGACAAGGTCTCGATCGGTGCGCCGCCGGACCTGCTGGCACCGAAGGGCCAGAACTGGGGCCTGCCGGCCTTCGACCCGCTGACGATGGAGCGCGACGGACTCGCGGCCTTCCGCGCCCTGGTCCAGGCCAACATGCGCCACGCGGGCGCGATCCGGATCGACCACGCCTTCCAGCTCGCCCGCCTGTTCCTGATCCCGCTCGGCGCGGGCGCCCAGGCCGGCGCCTACGTGGCGATGCCGTTCGAGCCGATGCTGGCGGTGCTGCGGCTGGAGAGCCACCGCAACAAGTGCCTCGTCATCGCGGAAGACCTCGGCACCGCGCCCGAAGGTTTTTCCGACGCACTGATGCGGGCCGGGGTGCTGAGCTACCGGATCCTCGCCTTCGAGCGCGAGGCCGACGGCCGGTTCAAGGCGCCCTCGGCCTATCCACGCGACGCGCTCACCGCCATCACCACCCACGATCTGCCGACCTTCGTGGGCTGGTGGCGCGGGGTCGATACCGACACCCGCCAGTCGCTCGGCCTCTACGATCAGGACCGGGCCGAGGCCGAGCGGGCCGAGCGCGTGGTCGAGCGTCGCCGCCTGACCGAGGCGCTGGCGGGCGAGCAGCTGCTCCCCTCCGCCGAGCCGCCGGATGCCGCGCCCTTCGAGGCCGCGGCGCGCTACCTCGCCCGCGCGCCCTCAATGCTCACCGCCGTCCAGTACGAGGACGTGGTCTCGGAACTCGCCCAGGCCAACGTGCCGGGCTCGACCGAGGGCTACCCGAACTGGCGGCGCAAGCTCGACCGGGACCTCGCGGCGATCGCCGCCCCCGGCGGCCCGTTGGCCAAGCTCGCAGCCGCCCTGTCGTCCGAGGCGCGAGGCCCGCGCTCGGGGGCCGCGCGGCTCGCGGTGCCGCCGCCACGCTCGACCTACCGGCTGCAGTTCCATAAGGACTTCACCTTCGCGGATGCCGGTCGGATCGTCCCTTACCTGCACCGGCTCGGGATCAGCCACGTCTACGCCTCGCCGCTCCAGAAGGCGCGGCCCGGCTCGACACACGGCTACGACATCGTCGATCACGGCGCGATCAATCCGGAACTCGGCGGCGAGGAGGGCTTCATCCAGCTCTCCGAGACGCTCCACGCCCACGGGATCAAGCTCCTCCTCGACATCGTCCCGAACCACATGGGCGTCGGCGGGTCCGACAATCCGTGGTGGCTCTCGGTCTTGGAATGGGGCTCCCTGTCGCCCTTCGCCGATGCGTTCGACATCGATTGGCAGCGGCTCGGGGCCGGGCGCAACCTCGTGATCCCGTTCCTGGGCGAGCGCTACGGCGAGGCCCTGGAGCAGGGCACGCTGGAGCTGAAGTTCGACCCCGAGAAGGGCGCCTTCAGCGTCTGGCACTACGAGCACCAGCTCCCGATTCGGCCGCTCAGCTACCCGACCATCCTCAACCGGGTGATCGCCGCCATCGGGGCGGTGGACGACGACACCACCGCAGAGCTGCTCGCCATCTCCGAGCGGCTGCGCGCCATGTCGATCGACACCGACGAGACCCGCCGCAAAAGCTTCCCCGAGGAGGCCGAGGGGCTGAAGCGCCGGCTCGCCGAGATCCACGGCGTCTCGCCACTGATCCAGGAGGCCACGGCCAGCACGCTCGCGCTGCTCAACGGCTTCAAGGGCCGCCCCGACAGCTTCGGGCCGCTGCACCGTCTGCTGGAGGCGCAGGCCTACCGGCTCGCCCATTGGCGGGTGGCGTCGAGCGACATCAACTACCGCCGCTTCTTCGACGTGAACTCCCTGGCCGGCCTGCGGGTCGAGCTGTCCGACATCTTCCACCGCTCGCACGAGACCGTGTTCCGGCACGTCCGCGAGGGCCGGATCGACGGCTTGCGCATCGATCACATCGACGGGCTCGCCGACCCGCTGGGCTATGCGCGGGCGCTTCAGGCGGCGGTCGGGCCGGGCTTCTACGTGGTGGTCGAAAAAATCCTGGAGCCGGGGGAGCGGCTGCGACCCTGGCCGGTGGCCGGGACGACGGGCTACGACGTGCTCAACCAGCTCGACGGCATCCTGGTCGACAAGGGAAAGCGCGGGAAGGTCGAGCGGCTCTACACCTGGGCCACGGGCTTCGACGAGCCCTACGGGTTCCAGCTCCGCGCCGCCAAGGCCGAGATCCTCGAGATCAGCTTCGCCAGCGAGTTGGAGGTGCTGACCTCCGACCTCAAGGAGGCCGCCGATGCCGACCGGCGCACCCGCGACTTCACCGTCAATGCGCTCCGCCGGGCGCTGATCGAGATCATCGCGCGCTTCCCGACCTACCGGAGCTACCTGCCGTCGGAATTGGAGGAGGGCGAGGTCGAGCCCGAGGATGTCCGCCTGATCGAGGGCGCGGTCGCCAAGGCCAAGCGCTGGTCGAGCCTGCCGGACCGCTCGGTCCACGATTTCGCCGCCGAGGTCCTGCTCGGGCGGATCGAGACCACGGGGCCGGGCCGGCCGGATCCGCGGGTGGTCCTGCGCTTCCGCCGCCGGTTCCAGCAGCTCACCGGGCCTGTCATGGCCAAGAGCCTGGAGGACACGCTGTTCTACCGTTACGCCTGCTTGCTGGGCCTCAACGAGGTCGGCGGCGATCCGGGCGAGTACGGGATCGACGCCGATCATTTCCACGACCTGCAGATCGCCCGCGCCCGGGACTGGCCGAGCGCCATGATCACCACGGCGACCCACGACACCAAGCGCGGCGAGGATGCCCGGACCCGGCTGCTCGCGCTGTCGGAGATCCCGGAGGAATGGGCCAAGGCCTGGGACCTGTGGCAGCGGACGGCCGGGCCGCACCTCGCCCGGATCGATGGTGAGCCCGCGCCCGACGCCAACGACCAGTGGATGTTCTTCCAGGCGATTCTGGGTGCGTGGCCTCTGGAACTGCTGGAGCAGGACGAGCCCACGGCGATCGAGGATTTCCGCAACCGGCTGATCGCCTACGGCGAGAAGGCCATGCGCGAGGGCAAGCGCCGGTCGAGCTGGGTCAACGTCGACGAGGTCTACGAGGGCGCGGTCAAGAAGCTGTTCACGGCGTTGATCGCACCGGGCTCGGACTTCCTGCGGGAGCTCCGGCCCTTCGCCCGGCGGCTCGCCCATCTCGGCATGCTGGCGAGCCTCGGCCGCACGGTCCTGAAATGCACCCTGCCGGGCCTGCCCGACACCTACCAGGGCACGGAGATCTGGGATTTCTCCTTCGTCGATCCCGACAACCGGCGCCCGGTGGATTACCCCGCCCTGGAACGGATGCTCGAACAGGGCGGCGAACCGGCGGCGCTGCTGGCGCATTGGCCGGATGGGCGGATCAAGCAGGCGACGCTGACGCGGTTGCTGGCCGAGCGGGCCGAGCGCCCGGATTTCTACGCGATCGCCGCCTACGAGCCTGTCGACGCCACGGGGGCGCGGGCCGACCATGTCGTTGCCTACCGGCGGACCGATCCCGGCCAGGAGGGCGGCGACCTGTTCGTGGCGGTGCCGCGGCTGGTCGCGGGATTTGTGGGCGAGGCGGGCTGGTCGGGCGAGGCCTTTGCCGGCACCCGGGTCGATCTCGGGGCCGGGACCCGCTGGCGGGATCTCGTCACCGGGCGGATCGTTGAGAGTGACGGGGAGGGGGCCGATCTCGGTACGCTTCTACGGGATCTGCCTTTTGCGGTGCTGCGGCGGGATCCGTGAGGGAAGCGACAGACCCGCTTCTCTCCCGCCCCCCTGCGGGGGAGGGTGGCCCCCGCAGGGGTCGGGAGAGGGGAGCGACGGTGGGGAAAAGGGCTTTGGCCTTCAGGCCGGTCGGCGCCTCTTCTGGAAGCCGGGCCCCCTTGCGGGACTTCGTCCCGGCCCGACCCCTGCTGACGCAGGGGCCACCCTCCCCCGCATAGGGGGAAGGGGAAAACGCGCGGTTGGCAGGACCCTCCGCAGCCCTGTCACGCAACTCTGCTGAGACACGTCGAACCGGATCGCGAGGCACGCCTGCGTAGTTCGGGCGTTACGACACAGGAACGGGAGCCAGAAGCCAGCATGAACGCACCGACCAAAGCCGCTGCGACGTCCGGGGCCGAAGCCGTCCTGCCGGCGTCGCTGGCGCCGCGCGCTGCGGGGCCGCGGATCTACAATCTGTTCCCGCTCCTGGTCGGGCGCGTATCGGATTGGACCGCCGAGCTGCCGCGGATCGCGGCGCTAGGCTTCGACTGGATCTACCTGAACCCGTTCCACCAGACCGGCGGCTCGCGGAGCCTCTACGCGGTGGCCGATCCCGAGCGGCTGGACGAGCGCTTCCGCGACCAAGACGGCACGCCGGACGACGAGCAGATCCGCGGGTTCTGCACGGCAGCCGAGGCGCTGGGCCTGTCGGTGATGACCGATCTCGTGATCAACCACACCGCCGATAACGGGCGCCTCGTGACCGAGCGGCCCGACCTGTTCATGAAGGAGCCGGACGGCTCGATCATGCACCCGGCCGCCGTCGATCCGGACGACCCGTCGATCCGCACCGTCTGGGGCGATCTGGCCGAGCTCGACTACCACACCCCCGCCGCCCGGGATGAGCTGACCCGGATCTGGGGCGCCTACGTGGCGCATCTCCAGGGCCTCGGCGTGGCGGGCTTCCGCTGCGACGCAGCCTACAAGGTCCCGCCGGAGACCTGGCGCGTCCTGATCGGTGAGGCCAAGTCCCGCGATCCTGCCTGCCTGTTCGCCGCCGAGACCCTGGGCTGCACCTTCGAGGAGGCCAAGGCCACGGCCGGCGCCGGCTTCGACTACCTGTTCAACTCCTTCGCGTGGTGGGACCTGAAGAAGCCCTGGGCGCTGGAGCAATACGAGCGCCTGCGGGTGCTGGCGCCCTCCATCGCGTTCCCCGAGAACCACGACATGAAGCGCCTTGCCGCCGAGATCGGGGGCGGCCCGGAGGCGGTGGCGGCGCATCTGCGCACCCGCTACGCGCTGGCCGCCTTCTTCTCGGCCGGCGTGCTGATGCCGATCGGCTACGAGTGGGGCTACCGCCGGGCGCTGCACGTGGTCGACACCACCCCGCGCGACCGCGAGGACGACACCGGCCTCGACATCTCCGCCTCGATCCGGGCGATCAACGCCCTGCGGGCGGAGCTGCCGGCCGCAAATGTCGAAGGTGCGCAGATCCGGGTCTCGGCCCCCGACAGCGATCTGGTGGCGCTCGCCCGCTTCGACACCGGCCATCCGGCCTCGGCCCGGCACGGACTGATCGTGCTTTACAACCCGACCGACAAGCCGGTCCCGGTGGAGGCCGGTGCGCTGATCGCCCGCACGGGCGGGATGCTTGGAACCTTCGTCGACCGGACCCCGGAGGCCGAGCCGATCGCGTTCCATCCCGGCAGCGCCATCGACCTGATGCCGGGCGAGCTGCGCATCCTCGCGGCCAGCGCCCAGGAGGTCGCCCGCCAGCCGACGCGCGGCACGCCGGATGGCGAGGGCCGGGTGGTGATCGAGGCGGTCAGCCCTGAGCTCGACGGCGGCCGTTCTGCGGTGAAGCGGATCGTCGGCGAATCCCTGCGGGTCGAGGCCGACATCTTCTCCGACGGCCACGAGATCATCGACGCCGCGATCCTGTCGCGGGTCGCTGGCACCCAGATCTGGCGCGAGGACCCGATGGTCTTCGTCGACAACGACCGCTGGGCCGGGCAATTCCCCCTGGAGCAGAACGCCCGCTACGAGTTCACCCTGATCGCGTGGCGCGACGCCTTCTCGTCCTGGGTGCGCGACACCCTGAAGAAGCGCGCCGCCGGCGTGGATGTCCGCCTGGAGACGATCGAGGGCGTGGCCCTGGTCGGCACCGCCGCGTCGCTGGCCCGGACCCAGGGCGGTCGCGACGCCGACCGGCTCGCCGCCCTGGTGGCCGCGCTCGCCGCCGAGGAGACCGGCTCGGCCGCCCAGCTCGACCGGATCCTCCAGCCCGACGCGGCGAGCCTCGTGCGCCGCAACGCCGAGCGGGTGAACCTGACCCGCTATCCCGTGACCCTGCCGGTGATCGCCGACCGCCTCGCGGCCCGGTTCTCGGCCTGGTACGAGATCTTCCCGCGCTCCCAGTCGATGGACGTGAACCGCCACGGCACCTTCGACGACGTGATCCGGCGCCTGCCGGAGATCCGCGAACTCGGCTTCGACGTCCTCTACTTCACGCCGATCCACCCCGTGGGGCGGACCAACCGCAAGGGGAAGAACAACACCCTGAAGGCCCTGCCCGGCGATGTCGGCTCGGTCTACGCGGTGGGCGCGGAAGAGGGCGGCCACGAGGCCGTGCATCCCGATCTCGGCACGCTCGCCGATTTCGAGCGGCTGGTCGCGGCGAGCCACGCCTACGGGATGGAGATCGCCCTCGATTTTGCGATCCAGTGCTCGCCGGACCATCCCTGGATCAAGAACCACCCGGAATGGTTCGAGTGGCGCCCCGACGGCACGCTCAAATTCGCCGAGAACCCCCCGAAGAAGTACGAGGACATCTCGAACGTCCATTTCTACGGCGGCGCGCTGCCCTCGCTCTGGATCGAATTGCGCGACATCCTGCTCGGCTGGTGCGCGCGCGGGGTGCGCATCTTCCGGGTCGACAACCCGCACACCAAGCCGATTCCGTTCTGGGAATGGGTGATCGCCGAGGTCAACGGCCAGTATCCGGACGCGCTCTTCCTCGCCGAGGCCTTCACCCGGCCGAAAATGATGAAGAAGCTCGCCAAGGCCGGCTACCAGCAGAGCTACACCTACTTCACGTGGCGCAACACCAAGCAGGAGCTCACCGACTACGCCCTGGAGCTGGCCGGCGAGATGGGTGAGTACTATCGCCCGAACTTCTTCGCCAATACGCCCGACATCAACCCGCACTTCCTGCAAACCAGCGGGCGCGCCGGCTTCGTGATCCGGGGCACGCTCGCCGCGACCCTGTCGTCGGTCTACGGCATCTACAACGGCTTCGAGCTGTGCGAGGCCGCGCCGTATCCCGGCAAGGAAGAGTATCTGAACTCGGAAAAGTACGAGCTGAAGGCCTGGGACTACGACCGGCCCGGCAACATCCGCGAGCACATCATCAAGCTGAACACCATCCGCCGCGAGAACCCCGCCCTCTGGGATTTCCGCAACGTGGTCTTCACGGGCGCGTTCAACGACCAGATCGTCGCCTACGCCAAGGCGACGCCGGAGCGCGACAATTGCGTCTTCACCATGGTCAACCTCGATCCCCGGAACCGCCAGGAATGCACCTACGAGGTGCCGCTCTGGCTGTTGGGTCTGCCGGACGATGGCGCCGTGGAGGTCGAGGACCTGCTCCAGGGCTACACGTTCGAATTGCGCGGCAAGTCCCACCGCATCGCGCTGGATCCGGCCGAGCGATCCTGCGTGATCTGGCGTCTCCGGGCGCCGCGGCGGGTTGCGGGTTGAGGCTACCCGTGGCACTCGATCATGGCAGTTGATGCCGGCGGGGGGCCTCCCCGTCGCCGGCCACGATATCCGCGCGGTGAGAGACCGCCTGCGCCCCGGTTGGTTCCCCCGCCGGTCCCGTCAGATCCGACCGATGAGGCAGCGACGCGATGATCGATCGCAGCGACCCGCAATGGTACCGTGATGCCATCATCTACCAAATCCACGTCAAGTCGTTCTTCGACTCGAACAACGACGGGATCGGCGATTTCGAGGGGCTGACCCAGCGACTCGATTACGTGCGCGATCTCGGCGTCACGGCGATCTGGCTGATGCCGTTCTATCCCTCGCCGCTGCGCGACGACGGGTACGACATCGCGGATTACGAGGGCATCAACCCGTCCTACGGGACCATGGAGGACTTCAAGGCCTTCGTGGCGGCGGCGCACGAGCGCGGCCTGCGGGTGATCACCGAGCTCGTGATCAACCACACCTCGGACCAGCACCCCTGGTTCCAGGCGGCCCGCGAGGCGCCCCCCGGCTCGCCCGAGCGCGACTTCTACGTCTGGTCGGATACCGACGAGCCGTACAAGGATACCCGGATCATCTTCCTCGACACCGAGGCGTCGAACTGGACCTGGGACCCGGTCGCCAAGCAATATTTCTGGCACCGGTTCTACAGCCATCAGCCGGACCTGAACTTCGACAACCCGAAGGTGCTGGACGCGGTCATCGCGACCATGCGCTACTGGCTCGACATGGGCGTCGACGGTCTGCGCCTCGACGCGATCCCCTACCTGATCGAGCGCGACGGCACGAATTGCGAGAACCTCGCCGAAACCCATGATGTGATCAAGAAGATCCGGGCGGCGCTGGATGTCAGCTACCCCGACCGGATGCTCCTGGCCGAGGCCAACCAGTGGCCGGAGGAGACCGCCCAGTATTTCGGCGACGGCGACGAATGCCACATGGCGTTCCACTTCCCGCTGATGCCGCGGATGTACATGGCGATCGCCCGGGAGGACCGGCACCCGATCACCGACATCATGCGCCAGACCCCGGAGATCCCCGAGGGCTGCCAATGGGCGATTTTTTTGCGGAATCACGACGAGCTGACCTTGGAAATGGTCACCGCCGAGGAGCGTGACTACCTCTGGTCGTTCTACGCCGCCGAGCGCCGGGCCCGGATCAATCTCGGCATCCGGCGCCGCCTCGCGCCGCTGCTCGAGAACGACCGGCGCAAGATCGAACTGATGAAGTCCCTCGTCCTGTCGATGCCCGGCACGCCGGTGCTGTATTACGGCGACGAGATCGGCATGGGCGACAACATCTACCTCGGCGACCGCGACGGCGTGCGCACGCCGATGCAGTGGAGCCCCGACCGCAACGGCGGCTTCTCCCGGGCGAACCCGCAGCGGCTGTTCCTGCCGGCGATCCAGGACCCGATCTACGGCTTCGACGCGATCAACGTCGAGGCCCAGACCCAGGCGCAGACCAGCCTGCTGAACTGGACGCGGCGGATGATCGCGATCCGCAACAACAGCGTCGCCCTGGGGCGGGGCACGATCCAGTTCCTGTATCCGTCGAACCGCAAGGTTCTCGCCTGGAT
This sequence comes from Methylobacterium sp. GC_Met_3, assembly GCF_026540775.1. Taxonomy (NCBI): domain Bacteria; kingdom Pseudomonadati; phylum Pseudomonadota; class Alphaproteobacteria; order Hyphomicrobiales; family Methylobacteriaceae; genus Methylobacterium; species Methylobacterium sp. GC_Met_3. The sequence goes on along the minus strand of NZ_JALNUL010000020.1, from coordinate 42,083 downwards.
CCGCGAGCACGAGGACGAGCGGGTCCTGTGCGTGGCGAACCTGTCGCGCGCGCCCCAGGCCGTGCAGCTCGACCTGTCGGAGCTGCGCACCGCGGTGCCGATCGAATTGACCGGCGGCACCGAGTTCCCGCCGATCGGCGACCTGCCCTACCTGCTGACCCTGCCGTCCTACGGCTTCTATTGGTTCAGCTTGAGCGCCGCCCAGTCGGGGGTGATCGGGCCGCAGCAGGAGCCGCCGGAGCTGTTCACCCTGGTGCTCACCGGCGGCATCGAGAGCCTGATGAGCGGCCGCGAGCGTGTCGCGTTCGAGCGCACCGTGGTGCCGCCGTTCCTGTCGAGCCGGCGCTGGTTCGGCGCCAAGGGCTCGCGGATCAAGGCCACGAAGGTCATCGACTGCGCCGCCCTCAAGGATGCCGATGGCAGCGCGCGCTTCCTGCTGCCGCGGCTGCAGGTGCAGCTCGCCAACGGCGAGAGCCACGAATACTTCGTCCCGGTCGGCGTCGATGAGGGCCGCGAGGACGAGACGCTGCTGCCCTACGCGGTGGCGCGTGTGCGCCGGGGCCCGCGCACCGGCCTGCTCTACGGGGCGGCCGGCTCCAACGACTTCGCGGCCTGCCTGATCGACGACATGCGCCAGGGCACCGAGCTCCCCACGGAGAGCGGGCGGCTCGTGTTCGCCACCACCTCGGCCTTCGACCCGGAGGTCACGGTGGACGTGGCCGATATCCGCCGGCTCTCGGCCGAGCAGAGCAACACCTCGATCGCCATCGGCTCGAAGATGATGCTCAAGCTGCTGCGCCGCCTGCAGCCCGGCATCCACCCCGAGATCGAGGTCGGCCGCTTCCTCACCGAGCAGGCGGGGTTCACCAACACGCCCGCTTTGCTCGGGACTCTCGAGCATGTCGCCGAGGACGGCACCCGCACCGCTCTGGCGGTGCTCCAAAAGTTCGTCATGAACCAGGGCGACGCCTGGACCCTGATGCTGGAGGGCCTGCGCCGGGACTTCGAGACCATGGTGCTCACCCCGGAGAGCGAGGCCGCGGCCCCCGAAGAGGCGTTCCAGGCCCACGGGCCCTGGGCCGACCTGCTCGGGCGGCGCACCGCCGAGCTGCACGCGGCGCTGGCGATCGAGACCGACGACCCGGCCTTCGCGGCCGAGCCGTTCGAGGAGGACGACCTCGCGGTGCTGGCGCGCGACGCCCGCCACCAGACCGAGCGCGCCTTCCGGGCGCTCAAGGGCCAGGCCGAGCGCGGCCTCGATGCCGGCCGGCCCGCCTGCACGGAGCTGGCAGGCCGCCGCCGGGAGGTCGAGGCGCTGATCGAGCGGCTCTCGGCCGAGCCGCCGCGTGGTGCCCACAAGACCCGCATCCACGGCGATTATCACCTGGGTCAGGTGCTCGTCGCCGAGAACGACCTGATCATCGTCGACTTCGAGGGCGAGCCCTCGCGGCCGGCCGATGAGCGCCGGGCCAAGTCGATGCCCCTGCGGGACGTGGCCGGGCTGATGCGCTCCTTCGCGTACGGCGCCGAGACGGTGATCCGGGAGCTCACCGTCCGGTTCGCCGATTCGGAGGACCGGGCGCGCAATGCCGCCACGGCGTGGCGCGGCATGATCGAGGCGGCATTCCTGGCCGGCTACGAGGCCGCGATCGTGGATTCGCGGGCGGCCGTGACCGACCCGGACACACGGGACCGGCTGCTGCGGCTCTGCCTCCTGACCAAGGCGCTCTACGAAGTCGATTACGAGGCCAACAACCGGCCGGACTGGATCGAAATCCCCGCCCGTGGGGTTCTCACCATTCTGGACACGGATCGAAACGAGCCCGGAGCAACGGCATGACGGCGATCGACGAGACCTTCGCAGGACGGGCCGACCCGGAGGCCGGGCCGGCACGGAGCGCGGATGTCCCGGGTTCCGCCAGCACGGCGCCGAGCGTCCATCCGGACGCGATCGCCGCTTTGATGAGCGCGAGCCACGGCGACCCCTTCTCGGTGCTCGGCCCCCACCGGGTCGGCTCCGGGGCCTGGGAAGTGCGCGCCGTGCTGCCCGAGGCGAAGACCGCCGCCCTGGTGATGGACGGCCGCACCGTGCCGTTCGAGAAGCGCCACCCGGACGGGTTCTGGGTCGCCCGGATCGAGGGAGAGGGCCGGCCGCTCTACGAGATCGAGGTCGAGGCCTGGGACGGCACCAAGCGCCGCCGCTACGATCCCTACGGCTTCGGCTCGTCGATCGAGCAATACGATGTGGCCTCGCTCCGCGAGGTCGGCACCAACCTCGTCTACCGGATCCTCGGCGCCCAGTCGGGCCAGCTCGACGGGATCGACGGGTTCCGCTTCGCCGTCTGGGCGCCCAATGCCCGCAAGGTCAGCGTGGTCGGCGACTTCAACGACTGGGACGGACGGCGCCACCCGATGCGCCTCTGGCAGGATGGCGGCGTCTGGGAACTGTTCGTGCCGGGCCTCACGGCCGGGGTGCGCTACAAGTTCGAGATCCGCGGCCCCGACGGTGCCCTGATCCCGCTCAAGGCCGATCCGGTCGCCTTCGCGGCCCAGCACCCGCCGGAGACCGCCTCGGTCACCTACGGTGTGGGCGAGTTCGACTGGCGCGATTCCGGCTGGATGAGCACCCGCGGCGCCAAGGATCCGCGCCACACGGCGATCTCGATCTACGAGGTCCATCTCGGCTCCTGGGCGCGGGTGCCGGAAGAGGGCAACCGCTACCTGACCTACAAGGAGCTGGGCGAGCGGCTGATTCCCTACGTCAAGGATATGGGCTTCACCCATATCGAGATGCTGCCGATCACCGAGTTTCCGTTCGACGGGTCCTGGGGCTACCAGCCGGTCTCGCTGTTCGCGCCGACCAGCCGCTTCGGCACGCCCGATGATTTCGCCGCCTTCGTGGACGCCGCCCACGAGGCCGGGATCGGCATCCTGCTCGACTGGGTGCCGGGCCACTTCCCGCTCGACGCCCACGGGCTCGGCCTGTTCGACGGCACGCATCTCTACGAGCATGCCGACCCGCGCCAGGGCTTCCACCAGGATTGGGGCACCTACATCTACAATTTCGGGCGCACGGAGGTCGCGACCTTCCTGGCGGCCAACGCCCGGTTCTGGCTGGAGCATTACCATCTCGACGGCCTGCGCGTGGATGCCGTGGCGTCGATGCTCTACCTCGATTACTCGCGCCGCCAGGGCGAGTGGATCCCGAACCGCTACGGCGGCAACGAGAACCTCGACGCCATCGACTTCCTGCGCAAGACCAACGAGGCGACCTACAGCCACGCCCCCGGCACCATCACGGTGGCGGAGGAATCGACCTCTTGGCCCGGCGTCTCGCACCCGACCTATACCGGCGGCCTGGGCTTCGGCTTCAAGTGGAACATGGGCTGGATGCACGACACCCTGCATTTCATGCAGGAGAACCCGATCCACCGCCGCTACCACCACCACAACCTGACCTTCGGGCTGCTCTACGCCTTCTCGGAGAATTTCATCCTGCCTTTGTCCCACGACGAGGTCGTGCACGGGAAGGGCTCGCTGCTCGGCAAGATGCCGGGCGACCGTTGGCAGAAATTCGCGAATCTCCGGGCCTATTACGGCTTCATGTGGGGGCATCCCGGCAAGAAGCTGCTGTTCATGGGCGGCGAGTTCGGCCAGGAGCGCGAGTGGAACCACGACACCAGCCTGGACTGGCACCACCTCGACGACCCGCTACACAAGGGCGTCAAGGACGTGGTCCGGGACCTCAACCGGCTCTACGTCTCGACGCCGGCCCTCCACAGCCGCGACGTGGAGCATACCGGCTTCCAGTGGCTGGTGGCCGACGATCAGGACAACTGCGTGATCGCCTGGGCCCGCAAAGGCGCCAAGCCCGGCGAGGTCGCGATCGTGGTCTCGAACTTCACGCCGGTGCCGCGTGAGGGCTACCGGATCGGCGTTCCGGAGGCGGGCTTCTACCGGGAGGCGTTCAACTCGGATGCCGGGATCTACGGCGGGTCCAACCTGGGCAACCAGGGCGGTTGCCACACCGAGGATCAGGCGAGCCACGGCCAGAAGCAGAGCCTGTCGCTGACCCTGCCGCCGCTGGCGACGATGATTTTCCTGTTGGAGGGGTGAGGGAAACCCCTCTCCCCGCCTCCGGGGAGAGGCCCGCATGGACCTCGTCGTCCATGCGGGAAGTGGAGGTGAAGCCGGAGCGAAGGCGAGGGCGCGGATCCGTAAGAGGCTCGTCCTGAGCCGCCCCCTCACCTTCGGCTGCCGCCTCGCTTCCTGCCCCGACAAGGGGGCATGAAGCCCTCTCCCCGCAAGCGGGGCGAGGGGATGCTGGCCCCTACGCCGCCCGCCAGCGCAACGCCGTGCTGTTGCCGATCGCCCGCCCGTAGAGCCCGGCATAGTTGTCGGCCGCCTGATCCCAGCCGAAGCGGGACGCCATCGCGCGGCGCCGCATGGCATTGAGGCGCTTCTTCTGGCCGAACGCCTCCAGCGCCCGCCGCACCGCACCGCCGAAGGACGACGCCGACGGTTCCGCGAAGGTGAAACCCGTCACCCCGTCCTCGACCGTGTCGGCGAGGCCGCCGGTGCGCCGCACGATCGGCAGGGAGCCGAAGCGCTGCGCGTACATCTGGGCCAGCCCGCAGGGCTCGAACCGCGAGGGCATCAGCAGGAAGTCGCTGCCCGCGAACATCCGCCGGGCCTGCGCCTCCTCGAAGCCGACATGCACGCCGACCGCATCGGGATGGCGCCTGGCGAGACCCTGCAGCGCCTGCTCGAACCGGCCCTCGCCCTGGCCGATCACCACGAGCTGGCCGCCCCCGGCCACGATGGTCTCGGCCGCCTGCAGGCTCAGGTCGATGCCCTTCTGGTGCACCAGCCGCGACACGATCGCGAAGAGCGGCCCGCGGGAGACCGCCAAGCCGAATTGCCGGCGCACCGCCTCGGCATTGGCCCGCTTGCCCTTCCAGTCGTCGACCTCGAAGCGTGTGGCGAGGTGCGGATCGGTGCTGGGGTCCCAGGTCTCGTCGATGCCGTTGAGGATGCCGGCGAGCCGGCCCTGGCCGGCGCGGGTGCGCAGCAGCCCGTCGAGGCCGCAGCCCATCTCGGGGGTCTGGATCTCCCGGGCGTAGGTCTCGCTCACCGTGGTGACCTGCGAGGCGTAGAAGATCCCGGCCTTGAGGAAGGAGAGCTGCCCGTAGAACTCGGCGCCGTCCACCTGGAAGGCCGAGTCCGGCACGCCGAGGCGCCCGAGGCTGTCCCGGGGGAAGAGGCCCTGATAGGCGAGGTTGTGGATGGTCAGGACGCTCGGCACCCGCCGGCCGCGCCACGCGAGATAGGCAGGCGCCAGCGCCGCCTGCCAGTCGTTGAGGTGCAGGAGGTCGGCCGCCCAGTCGGGGTCGGCGCCGGATGCGAGTTCCGCCGCTGCCAGGCTGAGCCGGGCGAAGCGCAGGTCGTTGTCGCCGAAATCCCCATGCTGATCGCCGTAGGGCGTGCCGTCGCGCTCGTAGAGGTCGGGGCTCAGCAGGACGTAGATGCGCAGGCCGTCGGCCGCCTCGACGAGGCCGAGGTCGCAGGGCGGCACGCCCGCGAAGCCTTCGAGCCGCGCCACCACCGGGATCTCGGGGAACGCCGCCCGGACCTCGCGGTAACCGGGGATCAGCACGCGGATGTCGTAATGCGGCACCAGGGCCCGGGGCAGGGCGGCCGAGACCTCGCCGAGACCGCCGGTCTTCACGAAATCGGCCATCTCGGGGGTGGCGTAGAGGATGCGGCGGCGCAGCGAAGCCGGTCGGGCGGCTTGCGTGAGGGACCGGGACGCGTCGCCCATGTCGGACGACCAATCCGCCAAGGACCCACCACGGCGGGCATCGAGCATCGGGGCGGGTCCTAGCCGGGTGGAATGCCCCGGTCTGGCAGACGATCGAGCCGACACGGCTGTCGCGATCTCAACCACGGTCAATGCTCCTCCGCCGCGACGGTTCCGTTGCGACGCACAAAATAGGCCATCCGTGGCCTTAAGCTTTGGTTACGCCATAGTGCAATGCCGCATGAGTCGCACGCAGAACGCGCCGTTCTAGCCGTAGAAGCTTTTATTCGCGCCGCGGCGGGTGTTCAGGCACGCCGCAGGATCACGCCCTCGGCCGGGTCGAGGGCCAGGCTGGCGCGGACCGAATCGCCCGCGCGGCCCGCCCGCGTCGAGAGCAGCACCGTCCAGTCGCCCTCCGGCAGCGGCAGGCTCTGCGGCGCTGCACCGAAGTTCAGCACCACGCGCAGAACCTCATCACCCGCGAACCGCTCGTAGGCGAACATTTCTGCGGCCCCCAGCGTCACGCCGCGATAGTCGCCCACCGCCAGCGCCGCGTGGTCGCGGCGCAGGGCGAGCAGCCGCCGGTACAGGGTCAGCATCGAGGCCGGGTCGGAGCGCTGGCCCTCGACGTTGCGGGTCGGCCAGTCCTCCGAGAGGGGCAGCCACGGCTCGGCCGCGGAGAAGCCCGCGTTCGGGCCGTCGTCCCACTGCATCGGCGTGCGCTCCGGGTCGCGGCCATGCCCGGGCTCGTTGCGCTCCCAGGGGTCCTGCGCGCGGCCCGGCGGGATCGGGACATGGCCGAGCCCGATCTCGTCGCCGTAATAGAGGGTCGGCGTGCCCCGCAGGGTCAGCAGCAGCATCGCGGCGATGCGGGCCTGGGCCTGCCCGACCCGGGCGGCGATGCGCGGCTGGTCGTGGTTGCCCAGCACCCAGTTCGGCCAGCCGCCCGGGGGCAGGGCTGCCTCGTAGCGCGCCACGAGCTCGGCCACGGCCTCGGCCTGCCACGGGGTCTGGATCAGCTGGAAGTTGAACGGCAGATCGGCGCCGCCGAGGTCCGGTCCGTAATAGGCGACCAGCCGCTCCACCGGCAGGTAGATCTCGCCGATCAGCACCCGCTCGCCATACGGGCGCAGGACATCCCGCATCCCGGCGATCACGTCGAAGATTTCCGGCCGGTCGGCGGAGTAGACCTGCTGGAAGCGATTGATCTCCGGCGCGCCCGGCGCGTAATCGGGATTGGCCGGGTTGTCGCGGAACCCCGCATCCTTGATCAGGTGCCAGATCACGTCGACCCGGAAGCCGTCGACCCCGCGCTCCAGCCAGAACCGGAGCACGTCGTGCATCGCCTCCCGCACCGCTTGGTTGCGCCAGTTCAGGTCCGGCTGCTCCGTCAGGAAGGCGTGGTAGTAATACTGTCCGGTGGCCTCGTCGAGCGTCCAGGCCGGGCCGCCGAAATTCGACACCCAGTTGTTGGGCGGGCCGCCATCGGGGCCGGGATCGCGCCAGATGTACCAGTCCCGCTTCGGGTTCGTGCGCGCCGACCGGCTCTCCGCGAACCAGGGATGCGCGATCGACGAGTGGTTGGGCACGAAGTCGAGGATCACCTTCAGCTTGCGCCGGTGCGCCTCGGCGATCAGGGCGTCGAACTCCGCGAGCGTGCCGAACAGCGGGTCGATCCCGCAATAATCGGCCACGTCGTAGCCGAAATCGGCCATCGGCGAGGGGTAGATCGGCGAGATCCACACGGCGTCGACCCCGAGCCAGGCGAGGTAGTCGAACCGCGCGGTGATGCCCGGCAGGTCGCCGACCCCGTCGCCGTTCGTATCCTGAAAGGAGCGGGGATAGACCTGATAGACGGTCCCGCGCTTCCACCAGACGGTGTCGGTCATGCCTCAGCCCCTCGCGTTGCCGACCGGGGCTTGGAGACGTGCCCGATCGCTTTGCAATCGTGCACGTCTCCAAGCTCTTGTTGTGACGCGCTCTCTTGCGCCGAACCGGTGTCCACTTCGTCGGAGAGCGCTCTAGCGGCGAACCGCTCCGCTGGCGACCGGCGATGCGGATTTCCTATCCGGCGGGTGTGACTGGAATGTCACGAGGGCGTGCTATATCGTGTGTGTCGGGTCTGCACGCTCGCGTGGAGCGGCGCTGCCATGACTTCGCCGGAAGCCGTCCGCAGAGTCGGAGGCTTCGGGGCATGGGTCGCCCGACCGTTCACGCGGCGGCAATCCATTACATAAGACAATCGGCCCACGATTTCCCCGGCAACGTCCGGGACTCAGACTTTGGGGGACCCGCACGTGTTGAATGACGTTCTGATCCGGCCGGCACCGCAGGAAAGCGCGCATGACGAGCGCGCCGCCGCGGCTCCGGCGCCCGCGTCCTGGGCTGCCCCGACGCTCTCCGTCAGCGGCGACGCGGTGGTGGACCTGCGGGAATCGATCCGCGCCAAGCTGGCCTTCTCGCTGGGCCGGACGCCCGAGACGGCGCGCCCGCGCGACTGGTTCGCGGCGACCGCCCTGGCGTTGCGCGAGCGGATCGTAGCCGCCTGCATGGCGGCGGAGCGCGGCGTGCCGAACAAGCGCGTCTACTACCTGTCGCTGGAATTCCTGATCGGCCGGCTGATGTCGGACGCGATGAACAACCTCGGCCTGACCGAGACCACCCGGGCGGCGCTCAAGGAACTCGGGGTCGATCTCGGCGCCGTGGAGGAGGCCGAGCCCGATGCGGCGCTCGGCAATGGCGGCCTCGGGCGGCTGGCGGCCTGCTTCATGGAGAGCATGGCCAGCATCGGCATCCCGGCGATGGGCTACGGCATCCGCTACGATCACGGCCTGTTCCGGCAATCCTTCGAGGATGGCTGGCAGCGCGAGGCGCCGGAGACGTGGCTGGCGGAGGGCAACCCCTGGGAATTCGCCCGCCCGGAGGCGGCCTACGCGATCGGCTTCGGCGGCACCGTCACGATGTCCTCCTCGGAGGAGGGGGTGATCCGGCGGCACTGGCAGCCGGCCGAGATCGTGCGGGCGGTGGCCCATGACGTGCCCGTGCCCGGCTGGCGCGGGCGCCACGTCAATGCGCTCCGCCTGTGGAAGGCCGAGGCGGTCGAGCCGCTCGACCTCGCCCGGTTCAACGGCGGCGACCATGTCGGCGCGGTCGCGGCGCGGATGCGCGCCGAGGCGATCTCTCGGGTGCTCTATCCGAGCGATTCCTCGGCCGAGGGCCAGGAGCTGCGCCTGCGTCAGGAATACTTTTTCACCGCCGCCTCGCTCCGGGACCTGCTCGCCCGGCACGTGGCCGAGCGCGGCGACGTCCGCTCCCTGCCGGACCACGCGGCGATCCAGCTCAACGACACGCACCCGGCCATCGCGGTGCCGGAGCTGATGCGCCTGTTGATCGACGAGCACGGCCTCTCCTGGGAGGATGCGTGGCACGTCACCACCAACACGCTGCACTACACCAACCACACCCTCCTGCCCGAGGCGCTGGAGACCTGGCCGGTGGAGCTGATGGAGCGGCTGCTGCCGCGCCACATGCAGATCATCTACCTGATCAACTGGATGCACCTTGAGGAGCAGTCCAAGCACGGCCGGCAGGGGCCGGCGGATGCCGAGGCCTACCTCGCCTCGATCTCGCTGATCGACGAGTCGAACGGCCGCCGGGTGCGGATGGGGCACCTCGCCTTCCACGGCGCGCGCCGGGTCAACGGCGTCTCGGCGCTGCACACCGACCTGATGCGCTCCACGGTCTTCTCCGACCTGCACGCGCTGGATCCCGACAAGATCGTCAACAAGACCAACGGCATCACCTTCCGCCGCTGGTTCCACAACGCCAATCCGGGCCTGACCCGGCTTGCGGTCGAGACCGTGGGGGCGGGCGTCCTCGACGATCCGGAGCTGCTGCGCGGCCTGGAAGCCCATGCCGAGGATCCGGCCTTCGTGGCGCGCTACGCCGCCGTGCGCCGGGAGCGCAAGGAGGCTTTGGCCAAGGTCGTGGCCGAGCGCACCGGCATCGATATCGATCCGGCCGCTTTGTTCGACGTGCAGGTCAAGCGCATCCACGAGTACAAGCGCCAGCTGCTCAACGTGGTCGAGACGGTGGCGCTCTATCAGGCGATCAAGGCCGAGCCGCACCGGGACTGGACGCCCCGCGTGAAGATCTTCGGCGGCAAGGCGGCGCCGAGCTACGTGCAGGCCAAGCTGATCATCAAGCTCGCCTGCGACATCGCCAAGGCGGTCAACGACGACCCCGAGGTCGCCGACCGGCTGAAGGTGGTGTTCCTGCCGAACTACTCGGTGAGCCTCGCCGAATCGATCATCCCGGCGGCCGATCTGTCGGAGCAGATCTCCACCGCCGGCCTGGAAGCCTCGGGCACCGGCAACATGAAGTTCGCCCTCAACGGCGCGCTCACGGTGGGGACGCTCGACGGCGCCAATATCGAGATCCGCGACCATGTCGGGGCGGAGAACATCTTCATCTTCGGCCTGGAGGCCGACGGGGTCCGCGCCCGGCAGGCCGAGCCGGATTACGCGGCCAAGGCGATCCAGGCCTCGCCGCGCCTGGCGGCGGCGCTCGACATGATCGCCTCCGGCCGGTTCTCGCCGGAGGAGCCGGCCCGGTTCCGCCCGCTGACCGACGACCTGCGCCGGCGCGACCAGTACCTGCTCACCGCCGACTTCGACGATTACTGGCGGGTGCAGCGGTCCATCGACGCCGCGTGGCGCGATCCCCGCGGCTGGTGGGCCAAGGCGATCCGCAACACCGCCCGGATGGCGTGGTTCTCGTCGGACCGGGCGATGCGGGAATACGCCGCCGAGATCTGGCGGGTTCGGCTGGGCTGACGGGAAGGGGCACGGGCCCGCTGCGTCAGCGCTCCCGCGGGCTTCTCCCTCCCTCCTCTGCGGGGGAGGGAGAGACGCGGGGCCGCTTGCGCCCATCCTCCGACCGAAACGCGCGGATTCGCTACACTCCGCCACTGTCATAGATCGCGCCCGCCAGACCCTCCAGCTTCCCGCGGTCGATCACCGTGATGCGCCCGCGCCGGGCCCGGATCATGCCGGCCCCCTCCAGCGTGTGGGTCGCCATCGTGACCGTGGGGCGGCGCACGCCGAGCATCTTCGAGAGCAGCTCGTGCGTCAGGGGCAGCTCGTCCTGGTCCAGGCGATCATGGGTCATGAGGATCCACCGGGCGAGCCGTGCCTCGACGGTGAGGTCGGCATTGGCGTAGACGGTCTGCCCCACCTGCACGATCAGGCTCTGCACGTAGCGCCCCAGTACCCGGCGCAGGCCGGCGCGCGCATCGAGCGCCGCGCACAAGGCGTCGGCCGCGATGCGCAGCGCCTCGCCCCCGGCCTGCACGATCGCGGTATGGGGCGTGGTCTCCGTCCCCAGCGCGAGCGGCACGCCGACGAAGCCCTCGCGGCCCGTGAGGCCGATCTCGATGCGCCCTTCGCGGGTGTCGGCCACGAGGGAGACGATCCCGTCCTCGACGAAGTAGGCCTGCGTGATCGGCTGCCCGGGCGCGATCAGCACGTCGTGCAGCATGAGGGGCACCGGCTCCAGCGCGGGGGCGAGACGGTCGAACTCCTCCGGCGTCAGGGCGGCGAGCAGTCGGTTTCGTACGACGGATTGCTGCGGCAGCGCCATGAGGCCCCTCGGAATCCGGGCGGGAGCACGGGCCATCTCCCCATCACCCGCGTCCCAAGATCCCGGCGGATGATCCTGACTGTTTCACACCGCACCGCCCGGCAGTATCGAGTAGGTTAGTTTTCGGGGCGCAATCCGTCTGGATTCTTACACAACCAACTGGAGTACACCGTACTTGGCGCGGTCGGCGCCGTGCGGGCGGGCAGTTGCGCGTTCGGACCTCGGCTACGCCGGGGCCACTGCCTAAATTTGTGGCACATGAATTGCGAGCTTCGGGCCGTCTCAACGAAGACGACGAAGGGCACCGCCGTGATAGCATTTGGAACGTGGGGCCGGGCCGCGGCGCTGGCCGCCGGGCTCGCCATCGGCGCCGCGGGAGCAGGGGCCGCACACGCGCAGGAGACCATCAAGGTCGGCATCCTGCACTCGCTCTCGGGCACGATGGCGATCTCCGAGACCACCCTCAAGGACGCGATGCTGATGCTCATCGCCGAGCAGAACGCCAAGGGCGGCGTGCTCGGCAAGAAGCTGGAGCCGGTGGTGGTCGATCCGGCCTCGAACTGGCCGCTGTTCGCCGAGAAGGCCCGCGAGCTGATCAGCAAGGACAAGGTCGCGGCCGTGTTCGGCTGCTGGACCAGCGTCTCGCGCAAGTCGGTGCTGCCGGTGTTCAAGGAACTCGACAACATCCTGTTCTACCCCGTCCAGTACGAGGGCGAGGAGAGCGAGCGCAACGTGTTCTACACCGGCGCCGCCCCGAACCAGCAGGCGATCCCGGCGGTCGATTACCTGATGTCGGAGGATGGCGGCGGCGCCAAGCGCTGGGTGCTGGAGGGGACCGACTACGTCTACCCGCGCACCACCAACAAGATCCTCGAAGCCTACCTCAAGGCGAAGGGCGTCAAGGACGAGGACATCCTGATCAACTACACGCCGTTCGGCTTCTCGGACTGGCAGACCGAGGTGTCGAAGATCAAGGCGTTCGGCTCGGCCGGCAAGAAGACCGCCGTGGTCTCGACCATCAACGGCGACGCCAACGTGCCGTTCTACAAGGAACTCGGCAACCAGGGGATCAAGGCGACCGACATCCCGGTGGTGGCCTTCTCGGTGGGTGAGGAGGAGCTCGCCGGCATCGACGCCAAGCCGCTCACCGGCCACCTCGCCGCCTGGAACTACTTCGAGTCGATCAAGACGCCGGAAAACGAGGCCTTCATCAAGAAGTGGCAGGCGTTCCGGAAGAACCCCAAGGCCGTCACCAACGACCCGATGGAAGCCCACTATATCGGCTTCAACATGTGGGTGAAGGCGGTCGAGAAGGCCGGCACCACCGACCCCGACAAGGTGATCGACGCGCTGCCGGGCATCGAGCAGAAGAACCTCACCGGCGGCACCGCCACGATGCTCCCCAACCACCACATCACCAAGCCGGTCTTCATCGGCGAGATCGAGTCGAACGGCCAGTTCGATGTGGTGTGGAAGACCGACAAGCTGATCCCCGGCGAGGCGTGGTCGAAGCAGCTTGAGGGCTCCAAGGATCTCGAGGCCGACTGGGTCAAGCTCAAGTGCGGCAACTACAACACCAAGACCAAGAGCTGCGGCGGCGCCTGAGGCGCCTTCTCCCCTCCCCAGGCGATCCCGGGCCTGCCCGGGATGCGCTCAAGCTTGTGGGTAGGGGTAGGGGTAGGGGTGGGGGTGGTGCAGAAGGCACCGCACCGCTCGATCCTGCACCACCCCCACCTCCAGCTCCTCCCCACAAAGGGGAGGAGAGTCCGGTCGCGCCAGAAAAGTGCCATGGTCCGTCTCCTCACCCTCCTGTTCCTGCTGCTGGCCGTCCCGGCGCTCGCCCAGGCGCCCGATCCCTACGGTCAGCTCGCCGGCGACGGCTATGCCGAGATCGAGGCCGGCGTCTCCGGCCTCGCCGCGAGCGGCGACCCGCGCGCCGACGCGGTCCTCTCGGCCCTGTCGGACGGACGGCTTCTCGTACGCCCCGCCGACAAGGCTCTGCTGATCCGGCAAGGCAACACCGTCGTGGATGCGAAGACCGGCGCCCCGTCGGCCGACAGCCCCGACCTCAAGCCGGTGCGCGCCAACAACCGGGTCCGCCGGTCGATCGAGGCCGCCCGCGGGCAGCTCGACCTCGCGAGCCCGGACCCGGCCAAGCGCCGCGCCGCCGCCGACGCGGTGTTCAAGGCCCGGGACGCGGCGGCGCTGCCCGCCCTCGACGCGGCCCTGGCGCGCGAGACGCAGGCCGGCATCCGCCAGGCGCTCACCGAGGCCCGCGCCGCCGTGCTGCTGGCCAAGCCCGGCACCGCGGAGGCCGATCGCATGGCCGCAATTCCCGCCATCCAGGCCCGGGGCGATGGCGACGCGATGGGCATCCTGCGCGGTCTCGCGGCGGATCCGAGCGAGGCGGTCCGCGCCGCTGCCGGTCGCGGCATCGCGGCGATCGAGACGCGGCTCGCGATCCTCGGCGCCCTCCAGAACGTCTGGTACGGCATCTCGCTCGGCTCGGTCCTGCTGCTCGCCGCCATCGGGCTGGCCATCACCTTCGGGGTGATGGGCGTGATCAACATGGCGCACGGCGAGATGGTGATGCTCGGCGCCTACACGACGTATCTCGTGCAGGAGCTGATCCGCACCAAGGCGCCGTCCCTGTTCGGCTGGTCGCTGGCGATCAGCATCCCCTGCGCGTTCCTGGTCGCCGGGCTGATGGGCGTACTGATCGAGCGGTTCATCATCCGCTTCCTGTACGGGCGCCCGCTGGAGACCCTGCTCGCCACCTTCGGGGTCAGCCTCATCCTGCAGCAGGGGGTGCGCTCGATCTTCGGCCCGACCAACCGCGAGGTCGGCGCCCCCGCCTTCATGAGCGGCGCCTTCGATGTCTACGGCCTGTCGGTCACCTGGGGCCGGATGTGGATCATCGTGTTCGCGCTGGCCGTGTTCCTCGGGCTGCTCTTCGTCCTGCGGAAGACGTCGTTCGGCCTGAAGACCCGGGCGGTCACGCAGAACCGGCGCATGGCCGCCGCGATGGGTATCCGCACGCCCTATGTCGACGCGCTGACCTTCGGGCTCGGCTCCGGCATTGCCGGCATCGCCGGGGTCGCGCTGTCGCAGATCGATAACGTCTCGCCCAATCTCGGCCAGGGCTACATCATCGACTCGTTCCTTGTCGTGGTGTTCGGCGGTGTCGGCAACCTCTGGGGGACGCTGGTAGCGGCGCTGACGCTCGGCGTCGTGAACAAGCTCGCCGAGCCGTATGTCGGCGCGGTGCTGGCCAAGATCGGCCTGCTGATCTTCATCATCCTGTTCATCCAGAAGCGCCCGCGCGGCCTGTTCGCGCTCAAGGGCCGGGCGGTGGAGTCGTGAGCCCCATGACCGCCCGCATCCCCCTCATCGACCTCAAGGGCTGGATCTTCCTCGCCGTCCTGGCCGCCTTCTGCCTCGCGGTCCCGGTGCTGAACCTCGCGGTGCCGGAGGGCTCCGGCCTGCACCTGCCGACCTACCTCGTCTCGCTGTTCGGCAAGTACCTCGCCTACGCGCTGCTCGCGGTCAGCCTCGACCTCGTCTGGGGCTATTGCGGCATCCTCTCGCTCGGCCACGGGGCGTTCTTCGCGCTCGGCGGCTACGCGATGGGCCTATACCTGATGCGCCAGATCGGCTCCCGGGGTGTCTACGGCAACCCGGTCCTGCCCGACTTCATGGTGTTCCTGAACTACAAGGCGCTGCCCTGGTATTGGTACGGCTTCGACCATTTCGCCTTCGCGGCGCTGATGGTGCTGCTGGTGCCGGGGCTGCTGGCCTTCGTGTTCGGCTGGCTCGCCTTCCGGTCGCGGGTGACGGGCGTCTACCTGTCGATCATCACCCAGGCGATGACCTACGCGCTGATGCTCGCCTTCTTCCGCAACGACATGGGCCTCGGCGGCAACAACGGGCTGACCGATTTCAAGGATCTTCTGGGCTTCTCCGTTCAGGCCCAGGGTTTTCGCGTGGGCATCTTCGTCGCCACCGGCGTCGCGCTGGCGCTGGGCTACCTGATCGCCCGGGTCATGACGGTGTCGGCCTACGGCAAGATCCTGATCGCCGTGCGCGACGCCGAGAGCCGCACCCGCTTCCTCGGCTACCGGCCGGAACACTTCAAGACGCTGGCCTTCACGGTCTCGGCCATGATGGCCGGCGTCGCCGGCGCGCTCTACGTGCCGCAGGTCGGCATCATCAACCCGGGGGAGTTCGCCCCGACCAATTCCATCGAGACGGTGATCTGGGTGGCGGTGGGCGGCCGCGGCACGCTGGTCGGCGCGGCGCTCGGCGCCGTGCTGGTCAACTACGCCAAGACGGTGCTCACCGGGGTGATGCCCGATGCGTGGCTGTTCGGCCTAGGCGGCCTGTTCGTGGTCGTGACGCTGTTCCTGCCCCGCGGCCTCGTCGGCACCGCCATCGAACGCTTCGGCTCCCGGCGCGCCGCCGCCAAGCTGCCGCCGGAGCCCGAGATCGCCCCGAAACTCGCGGAAGAAGGGCAGGGCTCGTGAGCACCGACCTCGTCGAACGCCCGGATGCAGGCGGCCCCGCCAACCGGAAGCGCGAGACGGACGCGCTCCTCTATCTCGACGACCTGCGGGTGACCTTCGACGGCTACAAGGCCCTGCGCGGCCTGTCGCTGACGCTGGCCCGCGGCGAGTTGCGGGCGATCATCGGCCCGAACGGGGCCGGCAAGACCACCATGATGGACTGCATCACCGGCAAGACCCGGCCGGACAGCGGGATCGCGCTGTTCGACGGCACCCACGACCTGCTCAAGAGCGACGAGCCGGCGATCGCCGACCTCGGCATCGGCCGCAAGTTCCAGAAGCCGACGGTGTTCGAGAGCCACACGGTCGCCGACAACATCCTGCTGGCTCTCAAGGGTCCGCGCGCCGCCTTCGCGTCCCTGTTCGGCTGGCGCAATCGGGTGGAGGCCGAGCGGATCGATGCCCTGCTGGAGACCGTCGGCCTGCTGGCCCATCGCGGCCGCCCGGCGGCGGATCTGAGCCACGGCCAGAAGCAATGGCTGGAGATCGGCATGCTGCTGGCCCAGGACCCCAAGCTCCTGCTGGTCGACGAGCCGGTGGCCGGCATGACCGACGCCGAGACCGCCGAGACCGCCCGCCTGCTCCGGCGGATCTCGGGTGAGCACGCCGTGGTGGTGGTGGAGCACGACATGCACTTCGTCCGCGACCTCGGCTGCCGGGTCACCTGCCTGCACGAGGGCGCGGTGCTGGCCGAGGGCTCGATCGACGCGGTCTCGGCCGACCCGCGGGTGGTCGAGGTGTATCTCGGGCGATGACCACCATCATGGTTTCAAAAGGTCGAGACCTTTTGCGGGTGCAGGGCGGAGCCCTGCTGTCGAGCGAAGCTCGATCGTCGGGCTGCGTCCGAGACTGTCAGGGCTTCGCCCTGACGACCCAACAAAGGGCACGCCCTTCGGGATCCCCTTTTCTACCCTCCCAATCCGATGGTGAACCCTCATGCTGAGCGTCGAGGGGATCGACCTCTATTACGGCGCCGCGCAGGCGCTCCGCGGCGTCTCGCTGACGGCCGAGGCCGGGCAGGTCACGACGGTGCTGGGCCGCAACGGCGTCGGCAAGACCTCGCTGCTGCGGGCGATCGTCGGCCAGCAGCCGGTGCGCGCCGGCGCGATCCGCCTCGACGGCCGCCCGATCCAGGCGCTCGCCCCCTACGACCGGGCCCGGGCCGGGATCGCTTTCGTGCCCCAGGGCCGCGAGATCTTCCCGCTGCTCACCGTCAAGGAGAACCTCGAGACTGGCTTCGCCCCGCTCAAGCGGCGGGACCGGCACATCCCGGGGGAGATCTACGACCTGTTCCCGGTGCTCAAGGACATGCTGCACCGGCGCGGCGGCGACCTCTCCGGCGGCCAGCAGCAGCAGCTCGCCATCGGCCGGGCGCTGGTGACGCGGCCCAAGCTCCTCGTGCTCGACGAGCCCACCGAGGGCATCCAGCCCTCGATCATCAAGGATATCGGCCGGGCGATCACCTACCTGCGCGGCAAGGGCGAGATGGGCATCGTGCTGGTCGAGCAGTATTTCGAATGGGCCCGCGACCTGTGCGATTCCTACGCGGTGATGGACCGCGGACAGGTGGTGCTGGCCGGTCCCCGGGCCGGGATGGTCGAGGGCGACGTCCTCAAGTGGATGTCGGTGTAGGGCAGGCGCCCTCGCCCTTGCGGGAAGGGCACGTTGCGCCTCTCCGCTCCTGCCGAACCCGACGCGAATATCATTATTTATGCGACTATTTAGAATTCGACGGACGCGCGCGCGGTACAAATTTCGCGAAAACTGTGAAAGTGTCCCCGGACGGCCAAGGTTAAACCACAATTCGAGACTGCCATGGCGACCTGCCGCAGGAGCGCCCCATGACGATCCTCGATCCCACCACCGGTAAGCTGGTCACCATTTCCCTGCCGCGGCCGCGTCCGCAGCCCAGTCCCCGCTGACGGGGAGACGCCGCCTCGTGGAGACTGCCATCGTGTCGGGAGGGATGCGCCGGACGGCGCGCGCCAAGCGTCTTCGGATCCGGACGAGTCCGCCCGGCCTGTGGCTGGTCGGGGGCGGGTCCGCATCGGACGACGCGCCCCTGGCCGCCGCCGATCTGATCGCCATGGCCCGGGCAGCGCGCGGGACGAGCACGGATGGCACCGCCGGAGAGCCTGCGGAGTCGGCCCGAGGGCGCTCGCGCTAGGGCCCTGGTCACCGAGGTGGCCGCCGTTCGGCGCTGAAGTGCGCGCTACGATAAAGTTTTAGAGTCGGGGCGCCTCATATCGAAGGACGGATCGGGCGCCTCGAACAGGCCCCGAATCGCGGCCTGGATCACCCCGGGCGTCTCAGCAGCCGGAGCAGATCGGCTTGGCGGCGCCGCGACCTTCCTTCTCCAGGCGTCGCATCATCGCCTCGCGGTTGTAGGAGCGCGTCTCGAACTGAACCGTGGACTTGCCGCCGGTCGCCCCCGTTTCGCCGACGCCCAAGCGCGCGACGGCGTCCCTGTTCACCACGAAGGACGGCCGCGCCATCTCCGTCGGGCTCAGGGTCTGCCAAGCCAGCCGCGCGCGGGTCGAGGCGGCCAGAACATCCAGGGGGTTCACCTGCGCGCCCCGGCTCTCGCCCGAGCCCCCGTGCGCCAGGGCCGTGCCCGGGATGCGGATGACCGGCAGGGCTGCCACCGGGACGGCCGGGTTCCGGACCGCCTTCAAGCCGGCCTCGTGCTCCACCGTGAGGGGCGGCAGGGAGCTGTACGCGGTCGGCACGTTGGGCATTCGAGAACAGGCGCTTGCCGAGAGCAGAACGAGCCCTACAACCGCGATCCGCGACACCATATTGGCACCTGAAAGCAATACTCAGCCGTTCTGGCCAAGCTTGCTCCCGTAGATATAGCAGTGCGTCCGCAGTGTCCAATGGCCGAGCTCGCGCGCCTGCGGCGGCACGGCCCCGTTTGGGGCGACGATTGGCCATCGCGGGACCCCAGAGGAAGCGCGCTTTTGGACCCGCCCACTCAGCCGCGCAACTGCGCCACGAAGGCCCGGATGAAGGGCGGCAGCCCGTCGAGGTCGCGCAGGCACAGGGTCAGGTCGCGCCGCGCCCACGAATCGGCCAGCGGCACCACCGCGAGGGCCAAGCCCTGGGCGGCCCGGACGGCTGCACTCTCGGGCAGGACGGCCAGCCCGACCCGGGCGTCCACCAACCGGCAGACGGCATCGAACCCGCGCAGTTGCACCCGCAGACGCATCGGGCGCCCCTCCCGCGCCGCCTGGGCGACGAGGAACCGGCTGATGGCGCTGCGCCGGTCCAGGCCCACGAGATCGTGACCCAGCACCTCCGCGAACGGAATCGCCCCCCGCCCCGCCAGGGGATGGTCCCGGGCGGCGACCAGCACGAACCGGTCCTCCCGGAACGGGAAGGTCCGGAGCGAGCCGGTATCCACCGTGCCGGACAGGATGCCGAGATCGGCCGCCCCCTCGGCCACGAGCCCGACGATCTCCTCGGAGGTGCGCTCCTCGATCTCGACGCCGATCCCGGGATGGTCGGCCAGGAAGGCCGAGAGCGCCTCCGGCAGGAATTCGGTGAGCGCGTTGGTGTTGGCCAGCACGCGGATCTGGCCGAAGGCGCCCCCCGAATAGGCCGACATCTCCTCGCGCAGACGCTCGACCGCGGACAGGACCTCGCGGGCATGGACCAGGAGCGCACGCCCCGCCGGGGTCGGATTGACGCCCTGGCGCCCCCGGGTCAGCAGCGCGGCCCCGAGCGACTCCTCCATCAGCCGGATCCGCGTGGAGGCCGCCGCCAAAGCGAGATTCGCCCGCGCCGCCCCATGGGTGATCGAGCCGGCCTCGACCACGTGCC
This sequence comes from Methylobacterium sp. GC_Met_3, assembly GCF_026540775.1. Taxonomy (NCBI): domain Bacteria; kingdom Pseudomonadati; phylum Pseudomonadota; class Alphaproteobacteria; order Hyphomicrobiales; family Methylobacteriaceae; genus Methylobacterium; species Methylobacterium sp. GC_Met_3. The sequence goes on along the minus strand of NZ_JALNUL010000020.1, from coordinate 22,259 downwards.
GGAACAGGCCGAGATCGGTGAGATCGAACCGCATCATCGCCCCGGCCTCTTCCGACAGCGCCCGCGCCGGCCCATCGGACACGCTGCCCACGGGCGACCGACGGTAGCCCCAGCCCGTCCCCGTGTCAGCGCGCCGGATGCAGGACCCGCCAGCGGGGGATAACCACCCTTGCGGCCATCCAATCCTGTTCCCGGTCGTGGCGACGCAACAGCTGGATATGCACTATCGTCGCGAGCTTTGATTTTTTATACCCGCAATCGACGCACCGATACGCAGATCCTCTTACAAACTTACCAGAAAAAAATCTGGATACTGAGTTACCTTTACTCAAGATCGCAGAATAATTATTTACCTCCTTTTAACGCGAGGCAATCCAAATCTATAAGACAGCCCCTGGATCGTCCGCATCAATGACAAATCTCTTGCGCATGCCCGCCCCGGGACTGAGTCCGATCCGCCCGCGACCACAAGGGTCCGGACCACTAGGGTCGCGACCGGGATGTCCGACGTCCCTCCGGATGGACCGCCAGCGGCACGGCCCGGCGCGCGGCCCCGCGCCGGACGCACCGAAGCCGCCGCCCGGGAGCCCCTGATGGACGCGCTTCTGGTCGACGACAGCGCGGTCATGCGCCTGAGGCTGCGCCAGTTGCTGGAGGCCAAGCCCGACGTGAGCGTGACCGATCACGCCGATCCGGGCGCCGCGCTCGTCGAGGCGCAGATCCGGGCCTTCGACCTCGTCCTGGTCGATTGCCACCTGCGCACCATGGACGGGATCGCCTTCATCCGGTGCATGCGGACCATCCCGCATTACGCCCAGGTGCCGATCGTGATGCTGGCGGACAACATCTCGGACGCGGTGCGGCTCTCCGCGCTGGAGGCCGGCGCGACCGACTTCCTCGACACCTCCATGCAGGGCGTCGAGCTGACCGTGCGGCTGCGCAACATGATCCGCCTTGCCAAGGCCGTGCGGCGGCTGTCCGAGCAGGCGGCTTGGCTCGACGGCGAGGTCGAGGCCGCCCTGCGCCACATGCGCGAACGCGAGGAGGAGATCATCTTCCGCCTCGCCCTCGCGGTCGAGTATCGCGACAGCGACACGGGGGACCATACCTGGCGGGTCGCCCGCTACAGCCAGATCATCGCCGAGGAACTGGGGCTCGCCCCGGATGCCTGCCGCAGCCTCTATCTCGCGGCGCCTCTGCATGATGTCGGCAAGGTCGGCGTGCCCGACAGCATCCTGCTGAAGCCCGGGCGGCTCGATCCGGACGAGTTCGCCGTGGTCCAGACGCATACCACCATCGGCCAGCGGATCCTGGGCGGGAGCGCATCCGAGCTGATCCGCCTCGCGGCCGAGATCGCCGAGGCCCATCACGAGCGGTGGGACGGCGGCGGCTACCCGAACGGGCTCGCCGGGACCGCGATCCCGCTCGCCGCCCGGATCGTCGCGGTGGCGGACGTGTTCGATGCCCTGACCACGCAGCGTCCCTACAAGGCCGCGATGCCCTTCGAGGCGGCCCTGGACGCCCTCCGCGCCGAGAGCGGACGCCATTTCGACCCGGATTGCATCGCGGCCTTCTGCGCCCGCTGGGCCGATATCCGCGTCGCCGGCGGCCAGGAGCGAGCCGCGATCCGGCCGGTCACCGAGCCCTGGGCGCGGGTCCCGACCCTGCTCCGCGAGATCGCGGCCGAGCCGCCGGGCCCGTCCGGGTGGCTGGTGCGCGATCCGCACAGCCTGATCGCCCCGGACGACGCGCCACCGGTTCCGCCGCTGACCCGGGATCCGCACAAACGACCGAAGGAGCCTCGCCGTGAACACGCGCCGGATGACGCGGCCGGCGATCGCGCAGGCCGGCCACATCTCCCTGGGCGCGGCCCGACGCCCGGTCGACGCGACGGGCTGCCCCACGGTGTTGCGCACCGACGGAACGGTCCACCGCATCTGATCGCCGCACGGCCGGACGATTCGACCCTCGGGCGGTCCTGAGACGGCGCGTTCCGGTTTCCGGCCTCATGCCGTACCCTGCCGGGATGCGCGTCTTCCACAATCCCGACTCAGCCCGGCACGATCCCGAACGCTACTGGCGGCGCGGCACGCCGATCCCGCATCCCGAGCAGGCTGACCGCTACGCGATCCTGCGCGATGCGGCCCTGCGGGGCGGCCACACCCTCGCGGAGCCCGGCGATCACGGCCTGGACCCGATCCGGGCGGTGCACGATCCCGCCTACGTGGCATTCCTGGCCGAGGCCTGGACCCGCCGGGGCGAGATGCCGGGCATCGGCGACGAGATCCTCAGCGGCGTCTTCGCCCGGCCGCACATGCACCGGCGGCCTACGGGGCTCCTCGGGCTCGCCGGCCTCTACATGGCCGACACCTCGACGCCGATCCGCGCCGGGACGTGGCCCGCCATCTACGGCGCGGCGCAATGCGCCGTCGCGACCGCGGACTCGGCGCTCGCAGACGGTCACGCCTACGCCCTGTGCCGGCCGCCCGGCCACCACGCCTATGCGGATTCCGCCGGCGGCTTCTGCTTCCTCAACAACAGCGGGATCGCGGCCGCCCGGATGCTGGCCGACACCGGCGGCCCGGTGGCGATCCTCGACATCGACGTCCACCACGGCAACGGCACGCAGGGGATTTTTTACGGGCGCGCGGATGTCCTGACGGTCTCGGTCCATGCCGATCCGTCGGACTACTTCCCGTTCTTCGCGGGCTATGCCGACGAGACCGGTACGGGGGCGGGGATCGGCTTCAACCGCAACCTGCCGCTGCCGCCGGGCTCGGGCGACGCCCCCTGGCTCGAAGCCGTGGAGGCGGGGCTCGCGGCGATCGCCGCGCAGAAGCCGCGGGGGCTCGTGGTGGCGCTGGGCCTCGACGCCTCGGCGGACGATCCGATCGGCGCCCTGAAAGTCACCCGGTCGGGCTTCGCCGGAGCGGCGGAAAGGATCGCCCGGGCCGGGCTGCCCACCGCCCTCGTCCAGGAGGGCGGCTACCTCTGTGCGGCATTGCCGGAGAACCTCGCGGCCTTCCTGGCGGCCTTCGACGCCGCCCGATAGGCCCCGCGGACGGCGAATTACGCCTCGTCGTCCTCGTCCTGCTGCCGGCCCTTGAGCTTGGCGAAGACCGAATCCGCGTCGAGCCGCTCCTCGCGGCCGCCGTGATCCGCCTCAGGCTCCCGCTCGTCCAGGGCCGTGGAGACCTCCGTCGGCAGCAGCGAGGCGCCGGAATCGGCCGCCACCGCGGCCGGGCGGTCGGCCGCCGCGCGCTGGACCTCGAAATCGAGGTTGATCTGGGTGGAGAGCCCCAGCGTCACCGGGTCCATCGGCTGCAGCGAGCCCGAGTTCCAGTGGGTGCGCTCGCGGATCTGCTGGATCGTCGACTTGGTGGTGCCGACCAGCCGGATGATCTGCGCGTCCTTCAGCTCCGGGTGGTTGCGCAGCAGCCACAGGATGGCGTTCGGCCGGTCCTGGCGGCGGGACAGCGGGGTGTAGCGCGGGCCCTTGGTGGTGCGCTTCACCTCCGGCAGCTTCACCTTGGAGACGGCGGGCTTGAGCTTGTAGTGCGGCGCCTTCTGGGCCTTCTCGATCTCGTCGCGGGTGAGCTGGCCGGTGGAGACCGGATCGAGCCCCTTGATCCCGGCCGCGACCTCGCCGTCGGCGATGCCCTTCACCTCCAGCGGGTGCAGCTTGCAGAAATCGGCGATCTGCTCGAAGGCGAGCGAGGTGTTCTCGACCAGCCAGACGGCGGTCGCCTTCGGCATCAGCGGACCCTGGGACATGTCTCTCGTGCTCCGGCCTGCGGGACGGGGGCCGGGCATCGGGCCGCGGGCTCCGGATGGTCGATCCGGATGTCCCGTCTCACGCTGTTGAATGGGGATACGGCACTATAGGCCGGGGCCGGGAGGGGCGCAATCGCGGGTTCGGAGCCTGCGCGTCGATTCACTGGGGCCGGGAGCCCGACCGACTCACCCGCGAAGGCCGCACGCGGCCGGTTGCGGCCGGGAGTGTGGAGAGATGGTCTTCTCTCTGGCAGTCTCAAGAAACGGAAATGGCGAGTGGAGGATTCAGCTCCGGCTCGCCATTCACCCGATGTTCTTGAGTTGGCTAAACCCTAACGGGTAATGGCCAGGGATCGGCGGTAGCCGCCGCCGGTCCCACTCCTGAAGATAACGCGACCGGGGCGCGCCAACAACAATCCCGGACGCCTCATCAGTGTGGGCGCCCCCGTCGCGGAACAGCCGCACCGCCAGCGGATGGGTTCTGGCGGGTCGGGGCGAGCCACGCCGTGGTGACGATCTCAGGAAGCCCCTGCGCGCCGCCGGACCGGTGGAGGCGCATTGACGGGAGGGCCGGCGCCCCGGCCCTGGTGGAGCCGAGATGTGGCAGTGACCCTAGTCGAGGATCTCGTCGGCCCGCGCCAGGAGGGCCGGTGTGACGGCGATGCCCAGCCCCGCCGCAGCCCGTGCGTTCAGGATGAAGCTCAGCTGGCTCGGCGCCTGGACCGGGAGGTCTCCGGGATGCGCGCCCCGCAGGATGCGATCGACGTAGTCGCTCGCCTGCTGGAACCACACGCTCTCGTCGGACCCATAGGAGGCCAGGCCGCCGGCGGTCACGCAGGGCCGGTACGGGTAGACGGCCGGGATCCGATGGCGCGCCGCCAGGGTCGCGATCAGGGGGCAGGTCTCGAGGGTGAAGGCGCCGGGGGAAACCAGGATCCCGACATCGCCCAGGGCGGCCAGCCTCGCGAAGGCGGGCTCCAGATCGGAGCGCTCGCGCAGGGGCACGATCACGGCCTCCAGCCCGAGGGACGCGCTGACCTGCTCGATCGATTCGGCCAGAACCGGCGCGATCGGGCTGCTCGCCGCATGCATCAGGAAGGCCACCCGTTTCAGGTCCGGGGCGATCTCCCGGAGCAGCCCCACCCATTTGCGCCCCATGGACGGCTCGGTTCCGGTCAGGCCGGTCATGGTGCCCCCGGGCTTCTGCAACGTCGCGACGAGGCCGAGGCCGACGGGGTCGGCGACCCGCGTGAACACCACCGGCGTCCGCTGCGACCGTCGGTGCAGGGCGAGCGCCACCGCGGTCGAGCGGCTGACGATGACGTCCGGCTCGGGCGTCAGGATTGCGGGCAGCAGCGGATCGATCTGCGACGGCTCGCGGCCGACGGAGGCGAAGGTCAGCACGAGGTTCCGGCCCTCCGCCCACCCGTGCTTGACGAGGGCGCTCCTCAGGAGCCGCTCGTTCTCGCCGAATTGCGGGTCGCTCTTCGGCATGGGGAAGAGGACCACCACATGGCGGATCCGCTCCGGAGCCGCCGGGGCGGCAGGCTGGCCCGAGATCAGGACGAGGCCCGCGACCAGCCCGATGATGTTCCGTCGCCGCATGCGCCGCCCCCCTCGCCGGCGACCAGCTGCCAAGTGCTTGCGACCAGCCGCCAAGTGCCGGCGACAAGGGCGCGCGATTCGAGACCGGTCAAGCGCGATCGCACCTGGCGGCGGCGCCGCGGCGTCGGCGGCCGGGAACGATCGTCAGAGCGCGGTCGGAACCCGGCACGGCTCAGACCGCCGCGGCCTCACCGGCCCGGCAGGTTGTGGACGATCGGGAAGAACGTGTCCTTCCAATCCTTGGGCTCGGCCTTGATGGTCTTCATCGCGTAGAAGTGCCGGGCCTGGAGCATGATGCCGTAGGGCGTGGTCGAGAAGTTGGTCCCGGGCTCCTTCATGATCGCCACCAGGGTCTCGGGCGGGGTCTTCTCTTTGGTGGCCGCCACGTAGTCCTTGGCGGCCTGGAGCGGATCCTTGGCGATCTCGGCATTGGCCTCGTCGATGGCGGCCACGATCGCGGCGGCGAGTTTCGGGTTGCGATTGAACCAGCCCGTCCGCGCGTAGAAGATCGCGTTGCTCACCGGCTCGCCGACCAGCTCGTACGAGTTCAGCACCGTGTGGATCGCCGGGTCCTGCAATTCGCGCTGCTGGAACGGCGGCAGGGAGAAGTGGCTGTTGACCTCGTTGTGGGGGCTGCCCAGCGCCGCCACTGCGTCCGGATGGCCGAGCTGGACGGTGAGCGGGTCGAGCTTGGTCGCGTTCTCGGGGCCGAACGCCTTCTTGGCGGCGATCTGGAGCAGCACCGCCTGGGACGAGACCTTCACGGAGGGCAGGGCGATCTTGTCCTTGCCGGAGAAGTCCTTGAGGTCCTTCACGTCCGGGTTGCGGGTGAGCAGCAGCATCGGCGTCGAACCGACCCCGCACAGCCCCTTCACGTCGCCGCGCGTCCGGTCGTTCAGGAGCAGCATGTTGGTGGAGCCGCTGTCGACGATGTCGATGTTGCCCGAGAGCAGCGCGTCGTTGCCGGCGGCGCCGCTCGTCAGGTTCACCCACTCCACCGCCACGTCACCGAGACCGGCCGCCTTGGCGTGCTTCTCGATCAGCTTGTGCTGCTCGGCGAGCACGGCCGGCAGGTAGACGAAGCCCGGCTGCCGGCTGATCCGGACCTTGGCGTCGTCGGCCCGGGCGGGGGCGACGCCGATGGGGGTGACGAGGGCAAGCCCGGCCAGCAGGAGGACGGCGGGACCCGCCCGGAAGACACGGCCCAGCCGCAACGAGCCCGTACGCACCATGACGCTTCTCCCTGTGGCCCGGCGTTTTCTGGGTGTCGGTGCCGAGCTTGTGATTGGACACGAATGGACAGGCTCGCGCAGCCGAGCGCAAGGCCCCGCGCCCGTCTCCACCGTCCGCCAGCGCCGAAGCGTCATGTCTTTGCACCGTGTGCGACCGGTGCGGGCGCGCGGGTGAGGATCGGCATCGGGGCGAAGCTCCACCCCATCCCGGCGGCCGCGCTGGTCGGCATCGTCACGGCCTCGGGCATCGGCGCGTCAGCCCGAAGACGCAGGTCGAGCAGGACCGCATGGCCAAGACCCGCAACGACCCGCAACCGCGTGGACACGGCCTACGGGTCGCGGCCGCCCTGGAGGAGCAGAACGCGGCGATCCGGGAGATCGTCCGCGGGGTGTCGAGCGCCGCCACGGGCGCGCAGGGCGTCACCGGGAATGTCGGCGGCCTGCGCCAGGGTGCCGATCAGACGGTCCGGGCGTTCCGCACGCCGGTGAAGGCCGCCTGAGCGTTCAGCTCCCGGAGAAGCCCCGGACCGCCGCCCGGACCAGGGCGTCGATCATCGGCTGCACGTCGTCCATGCCGAGCGGCCCGAGGCTGCCGAGATCGGCGAGATAGGTCATGCCGTGGACGCTGGACCAGAGCGCCCGCGCCATGACGGGGATCGCCGGCCCGGCGAGGCCACCGCCGTCACGCAGGACCCCTTCGAGGACCCCGAACAGGGCCGCGATGTCGGCCTGCACCGAATCCGGCGCCGCCACGGTCCGGCGCTCGAAGATCGCCGCCCAGGCCGCATGGTGCTCGGCCGCGAAGGCGAGATACGCGTCGGCCAGGGCCAGGAGCCGCGTCTCCGTCTCCCGCGACGGGCAGGCAGCCAGCGCCCCCGCCAGGACATCCCGAAGATGCCGCATCGTGACCGCGTTGGCCTCCAGCCGCAGCAGCTCCAGGCTGTCGAACTGCGTGTAGACCGAGCCGACCGCCGTGCCGGCCCGCTCGGCGACGCCGCGGGCGGTCAGCGCCCCCGCGCCGGCCTCGTTCAGGATCGCCACCGCGGCGTCGATCAGGGCCTGGCGATCCGCCGCACGCTCGACCGAGGCCTTCCGCGGACGCCCCCGTATCTTTTTATGAACCTCGTTCATTTTATCCCTTGCGCCGGGCACCGCCGCGTGGTTACCTCGTTTTGTGAACGACGTTCAATCAAATCCGGACCGGCTCCGGACCGTCGTTCCCGCGAGGTGAACCGTGACGAGGACCCTCTCTCTCCTGATGCGCGGCGTGATCGCCGACAACGCCCAGGCAATCCACGATGCCCATGCCGTGACCATCCTGCGCCAGCAGATCCGGGACGCCGCCGGCGCCCTGGCGACCGCCCGGCGGGAACTCGCCGTGGCCATGGCCTACCATGCCGCCGAGGCCCGCGCCCTCGACGCGATCGGAACCCGGATCGACACCCTGTCGGACGGGGCGCGGCGGGCGCTCGGCGACGGCCGCATGGATCTCGGGACCGAGGCGGCACTCCACATCGCCGCCCTGGAGGACGAGCGGACCGACCGCCGGGAGGCCGCCGACCGCTTCGCCGCCGAGGTCGAGCGGCTGAAGCGCCTGGTCGCACAGGGGGGCGAGCGGCTGCGGGATCTCGACCGCGGGCTCCAGACCGCCCGCACCACCGAGGCGCTGCGCCGGGCGGGGCTTGAGGGCCGCCGGGCCACGACCCTCTCGGCGGGGGCGCTTGGCGAGGCGGAGCGGACGCTGGCCCGCCTGCGCGCGCGGCACGAGACCGAGGCGGATGTCGCCGCCGCGCTGAACGCACTGGAGACCGAGGCCGCGGGCGGGATCGAGGCCGACCTCGAAGCCGCCGGCTACGGCCGCCCCCGCACGGACCCGCGGGCGGTGCTCGACCGCCTCAAAGCGCTCTCCGCCGAAGTGGGCACCGGTTCGGCGCAAGAGAGCGCGTCACCACAAGGTCTCTGAGCCGCGACCTGATCAAACCGCATCCATCCCAATCCTTCGAACAGCAAACAGGAATCCGCACCATGATCCCACAGATGCCCCATACCGGCGCCTGGAAGACCTTCACGCTGGTCAGTTTCGCCGCCGCAGCCGCCATGCTGACGATCGGGATCTTCTTCCTGCCCGCGGATATCTGGATCAAGGGCTACCTCGCCATGGCGTCGCTGTTCCTCACGGGCACGACCTTCACCCTGGCCAAGACCCTGCGCGACGAGCACGAGGCGAACCGGCTGATCAACAAGATCGAGGACGCCGCCACCGAGCGCGTCCTGCGCGAAGCGATCCCGGGCCGGCTCTGAGACCCGGGCGGGCGCCGCTCAGCCAGCGGCGCCCAGAAACTCTTCCAGAACCGTCGAGAATTCCGGCGTGCGCAGGTAGCCGTAGGATTTGTGCCGGTTCTCGGTGCCGTCCGGCCTCTGGTAGGCGTTGATCACCGGCACGTCCCGGACCCGCACGCCGGCGGCGTTCGGGGCGTAGATTTCCGCGAGGTCGTCGCCCACCGTGGCGATGTCCTGGCGGTCCATCAGGTTGGTCCAGGCGGTCAGCGCCGCCGGGACGCGCAGGGCACCGTGCTCGTCGGCGAGCTTCAGCTTCAGCTCGGCCAGCGCCAGGGGCGAGCCCAGGGTGACCAGGGCGCAGCGGGGCAGGGGGGTCCCGTCCGCCTCGGCGGCGCGCAGCACGTCGTAGGCGATCAGGCCGCCCATCGAATGCGCGGCGATCAGCACGTCGTCGCCGGCGGCCTCGGCGAGCACCGCGCGCAGGCGCTCCCGGGCCGCCGCCCGAAAGCCCGCATCCGTGTAGTAGCCCCAGAGGTCGTCGAGGCGGTATTCGAGGATCAGGTCGTCCACCGGGGTCAGCCCGGCGGCCTCCTGCAGGTGCGACAGGCTGCGGTAGATCCGGTCGGTGAGCGTCGGCGCGGCGCTCTCGGGATCGCCCGCCGGCGAGGGGAACGGGCCGAGCCCGTAATCGGGCCGGTAGGGCTCGCGGTTGCTGTCGTCGGTGAGCGGCTGCGGATAGCGCAGATCCGCCCAGTAGACGAAGGTGAAGCGCAGGCGGCCCTCCGGCACGTGCATCCCGCGATTGCGGTCGAGCCCCTCGCGGATCGCGGCCTGCCACCAGCCCGCCTTCTCGTCACGCGGCGGCTTGTTGGCGAGCCCGTGGATGCCGATGATGTGCGCCCGACCCAGTGTCCGCTCCCGAACCAAACCCCGTATCGGCTGAGCACATAGGGCCTTCGCGCGCAGGTGGTACTGCGACCCGGGTTTCCAAAGGGCGTGCCCTTTGGCGGGGTGTCAGGGCGAGGCCCCGACGAAGATCCGGGCTCCGCGAACGGTCTCGACCTTTCGAAACCATGCCTTTGTCCGGCGCTCAGTCGAACAGGCTGGAGACGCTGGATTCCGTCGCCGTGCGCCCGATCGCCTCGCCGAGCAGCGGCGCGATCGTCGCCACCCGGATGTTGCGGGCGAGCTTCACCGCTTGCGTCGGCTGGATCGAATCGGTGATCACCAATTCCTTCATCCGCGAGGCGGCGATGCGCGAGACCGCGCCCCCCGACAGCACCCCGTGGGTGATGTAGGCCGAGACGTCCTTGGCGCCGGCATTGAGCAGCGCCTCGGCGGCGTTGACCAGGGTGCCGCCGGAATCGACGATGTCGTCGACCAGGATGCAGGAGCGGCCCTCGACCTCGCCGATGATGTTCATCACCTCGGACTCGCCCGGGCGCTCCCGGCGCTTGTCCACGATGGCGAGCGAGCAGTCGATCCGCTTGGCGATGGCCCGCGCCCGGACCACGCCGCCGACGTCCGGCGAGACCACCATCCGGTCGGCGTTCGGCAGCCGCTCCTTGATGTCGCGCACCATCACGGGGGCGGCGAACAGGTTGTCGGTGGGGATGTCGAAGAAGCCCTGAATCTGGCCGGCATGGAGGTCGAGGGTCAGCACCCGGTCGGCGCCCGCCCGGGTGATCAGGTTCGCCACCAGCTTGGCCGAGATCGGGGTCCGGCCCGAGGTACGCCGGTCCTGCCGGGCGTAGCCGAAATACGGGATCACCGCCGTGATGCGCCGCGCCGACGACCGGCGCGCGGCGTCGATCATGATCAGCAGTTCCATCAGGTGATCGTTGGCCGGAAACGAGGTCGACTGGACGATGAACACGTCCTCGCCGCGCACGTTCTCCTGCAGCTCGACGAAGATCTCCATGTCGGCGAAGCGCCGGACCATGCACTTGGCGAGCGGCAATTCGAGATAGGCCGCGATCGCCTCGGCCAGGGGCCGGCTGGAGTTCCCGGCGATGATCTTGATCGAGGATTTCATGGGCAGCCGCTCACTCGCGGCCGGTCTGCCCGCCGCGCTCCGATGGCCGGCCCTTGCAGGCCGGAACGATGCGATGACGGGCGAGGCTCTTAGCAGCGGGCCGGAAGTGTCACAATGCCTTCACGCAGTCCTTACGGATGCCGCGCACAGGCCGTGCCCCGTTCAGACGGCCGGCGGCTCCAGCAGCCGGTGCAGGTGGACCACGAAATAACGGGTCTGGGCGCTGTCCACGGTGGCCTGCGCCTTGGCCCGCCACGCGGCCTGCGCGGAGGCGTAATCCGGGAAGATGCCGACGATATCGAGATTCGCGAGATCCCGGAACCGGATGCCGTCGAGATCCTGCAACTCGCCGCCGAAGACCAAGTGGAGCTTCTGGTCGCTATCGATCGCCGTCGTCATGGTCACTCCTCCGCGCTCGGCCGTCCACACGCGTCCGCGGCGCTCGCAAATGGCACGGCTTCGGTCAAGCCTGAAACGCCGTATCCGAGCCCCGCCTCTGCCGCAGGCCCGCTTTTCAGGCGTCCTGCGGGAGCTGCAAGACCAGCGCTGCAAGACCAGCCGCGCAACATGCTATCAGCACGTCATGACATGTGTCTCACTCCGCATCGCCGTCCTGGCGCTCGGCCTGTCGGTCCTGCCGGCCTCCAGCCAGACGGCAAGCCGGGCGCCGGCTCGGCCCGGTCCGGACAAGACCGCCGACCGGCGGGGCGGGCCGCCGGTGATCGGCTGCCCGTCGCTGGCCAATTACCGGATGCTGATGCACGACGGCGCGCCGGCGGCGTCCGCGCTGCTGGCCGATCCCAAGGCGGACCATCTCGGCTGTACCGTCATGGCGCGGGGCGACGTCACCGGCATCGCCGACCGGGTCTCGCTCGGCGGCCGGAGCTATGATTGCGCCAGCCTCCGGAACACCACGGCCTGCCACTGGGTCGAGGCGGGGGCGGTCGACCGGCCCGGACCGGCCGGGCGCTGACGGACGTCAGCGCGAACGATCCTCAGCGCAGATGGCCGCTGGCGCGCAGGTCCCGCTCCACCGCGTCGTGGACGGCCCGGAGCGGATTGTCGTTCGTGGCGGAGGGCGGGGCGACCACCGGCATCGGTGCCGGCTTCGCGCCGAAGTCCGGCAGCGGACTCGGCCCGACCGGCGCCCGGTCGACAGGCCGCCGCGCCGCCCGGGTGCGCAGCGCCTCGCGGAGGCCGGGTGGGAAGAGCGCGACGAGCGTGTCCAGCATGACCGGCCTCAGACTTCGCGGCCGGCGGCCGGCGGGATCGGGGCGGGGAGGGCGGACCGGTTCTTCACGGGGGCACCAGTGCGGGATCGAATCAACGCGGAGACGGCCAGGAACGACCATATCGGCGGATCATGATCGCCGGTTGTAGCGCGTGTGTCGCCTCAGGACCAATAACGACTCGGTTATAGGTCTGAATGATAGGGATCTTGGCGGAAGCGGATGTCCGCCACAGTGGCGGTCTTTACGTAATGATTACCCATACTTAACGCTCGAATGAATGAGCCTACCCACACACTGACCCATGCCGATATGGCGGCATGTCGCGGACGTGAGCGGACGATGGCGGAAACCGGAGGGGTGATTCCCTCCGACAACGATTCAGACCCTAAGACCCTGATTTAATTGGGCTTATGGGTGAGTCCTTCACGGACGATTCACGCGGGGCACACCACTCGCCTTGATGGGCAGCCGGGACAGGCAAGAAGCTGTGTATCGTCGGTCAGATCGTCGCAGCAGCAGCTTGGCTCGCTCTAAATCGCGATGAGCGAGCCAAGCCAGCAGGAGCCTGCGGCCGAGCCCGACGAAGCCGACGACGTGGCCGGCCAGGGTGCCGATGAGGAGCATCAGGCGCATAGCTGAGCCTCCGCGTACCGCTGGAGGTCGGCCGAGACGCTTTCCTTCCACCACTCGCCCAGGCCGATCAGCATGGCCTTGAGCAGAATGGCTGGTAGCGTGGTCATCTCGACCTCATCGAAGCCGTCCACCAGCGGCGTGAGCGCTTTGTCAGCGGCATTCATGGTCGCCCAGGCCTCGTGGTAGCCGTTGCCGTCCCGGGCGGCGTGGCTCCGCTTGATCCAGGCGCTGCGCAATGGTCCGTCGTCGTGACCGGGGAATGGTCCCGCGGTCTCGTCACCGGCCTCGTAGAGGCGGTGGACTTCCAGCGCGGCGGCGTTCAGCGCCTTGGCCAGCGGCAGGATCCTCGGCGTAAGGGCGAGGAACTGCGCCTCTCGTTCCGGCAGTTGTTCGGAGTCGGAAGGAAGGGCCATGACGACCCCACCTGTCAGTGGTGCGGCGGTCATCGGGAGCCTCCGTCTTTGATCGGCGTGATAGCGTCGAAGCGAACTTCCAGGCGCTTCGCCATCTGACTGAGCATGCAGCCCAGCACATAGATGCAGTCGCGGTCCACGTCGTCGTCGTGCGTGCCGAGCGTCGTCAGCACGTTGGCCAGACGATCGAGGTTTCGCAGGTCATCCTCCATGGCGAGGATGTTGCCCCAGTCGACGCGGGGCGTGCTCATGCGGGCCTCCCGGGGCCTAGGGCCCGTCGCTCGGCAGCGGCGTCGAAAGCCTGGTTCCAACTTGCGTCGAGCCGCCTACCCAGGTCGGTCAGCGCGTGGCTGATCACCCAGATCTGACCTGGATCGATCGAGCTTGTGCATGTGCCCAGGTTGTTGAGCACTCCAGCCCACCGCGCGACCGCGAGGATGTCATCCTCCATGTCGGCGATCGGGTGAAAAGCAGGATGATGGCTCATGCCGTTCTCCTCAGGCCACTGGCATGAAGCCGTAGGCGAACACGCCCCCGGCGATGATGAGGGTGGCGGTCAGCAGTTCGCCAGCCAAGTCGAGAAAGCGCGGGGCCCGGACGTGGGCGGTGTCGGGGCGGACAGGAGAGATAGCCTCCCAGGCCTCGAAGGTGCCGGGCGCTGATTCATCAGGCTCGATCACCGGCCGCGGGCGGGCATAGATGGTGGCCAGCCGGCGATTAGTCGACTTCAGGGCGAGCGGGGGCATTGCCATAACCGGTGTGCTCCGGGGCTGAAGGCTGCAGGACATTTCTAGAGAGGCCGGCGACGAGCGCCGAAACCAGTTGTTGTTCCGAAATCGGAACGAGGTTATGATTACGCCTGCCTCGGACGGCCGTCAACCGAAATCGTAACAGGGTTCTGAAATGCAGGCTGTCCAATGCAAGATGGCGCGGACCGCGCTCGGCCTGGGCGTCCGGGAACTTGCTGCCGCAGCCGGCGTGTCCCCTGACACGGTGGCTCGGTTCGAGCGCGGCGACGATCTGAAGGACCGCACCGTCGCTGCCCTACAGACAGCGCTTGAAGCCGCTGGTGTCATTTTCATTGATGAGAACGGCGAGGGGCCGGGGGTGCGGCTGAGGAAGGCTGAGGGGGCGAACTGATGCTCCCCGCTAAGCACCTGAAATCGAAAGGCTACCCAAGTGAGCGGTACGTGTGACGGCCTGCGAGGCCTTGCGCGATTTTGAAAAGCACCACAGAAGAGTAGCTCAGACAAGGATTGCAGTAACCACATCGCGGAAGGTCTGGACCGGTCATGGCAAAGGACGACAAAAACAACAACCATGGTAAGAAAACTGGTAGTTCTCAAAAATTAGATGAGCATCGTGTCAGGACCGGAACGTCACATGTTGCTAGTCGCAAGCAAGCACATGATGCAGCACCGAAGCCTGACAAGCCCAAAGTTTCGCCTGGTCCATACGTGATGAAAAATCGTGAAGATAATAAGTAATGACTAGTACAAGCGGTATACTAACGAATATACGCATCGCCCAACGAACGTACCTCGCGTTTGTATTCAAAAAATTTTCATTGAACTTGATCTTTGATTGATAATTTTGTGCCTCTTGTCCATAAAGATATGCTGCAGACTCCCCAATAGCTGCCCAGTAACTTTCTGGATAATTCCCAGGCGGTGCTATCAGCATTGGGCGAGCTGAGTAGTAACTCAGAACGGCCGAAGTGAAAGCAAGACAAGCACCAATCAATCCAATCACCAGGATATGGAATTCCTTATTTACGTTGTAATAAGTGACGCAGGCCGCGATCAAGGCTGTGGAAAAAGTTGTAAAAAACCCCGCCAAGCCTAAAGCGCGCTTGTCCGCGTCCAAAGCGATCTGCATCTGCGCGCGTAAATAGGTTTCGCTTTGCGTAAAAATGTGTTTAGCGACATCAGGATTAGTTTTGTCCCAATCAATGTCAGCGGTTGCAAAATCCTGATTGGGTTCTTTTTTCATATCGTTCCAGCCATGTACTTGCGTCTGTAGTGTCTTTCTGTTCTTTATTTCGAAATCCCACCCTATTGGATTTATCGGGGTCCCCACGGGTCTTCCATTTCTACTGAGATAGCGTTCCAGCCTGAACACCGTCGCCAATCGTCTCTGCGTTGTGTAAGCGACCAGCCCAGGCACCATCGCACCTGTAGCATCTATGGCGCAACGCGACACCTGATGCCGAGTAAGCTCGACCGTCCGTCGACAAGGCACGAGGTTGCTAAGAACTGGGGTCTGACCGATGCCGCGTGATGAGAAGCCTCCTACTACTTTCCAGGCCACGCCCGGTCACGTGCGCTTCGTGATCCAGTCCGACAAGGGCAGCTACGCCATCAATTTCACGGACGAGGAAGCTGCCGAGGTCGCGCGAGGGCTTTCTTTAGCCGCCAAGCAAGCCAAAGACATGCTGAAGCCTCAAGAGCCTGGAGAAGAGTCAGAGTGGCTCGTCCCCTACGCCACTCTGGAAGACGTCGGCCTAGCATCTGATGGTACGGTTGCTCTTCAATTCGTGGATGAGAACCAAGTAGATTTCGGGGTTCGGATCGAAGCCACGAGTGCACGTGTACTCGCACGGATGATCGATCAAAACCTGCCACCGGAGGACATTCCCGATCCGGATAAAGCTCAATAGCCACCCTTGACTTCTCTGTACCGTCAACCATCAGGCGACCTTCGTTCCTGCCGTGCCGGGGCCATGCCAGTTGCCGTAGCTGTCCGTGCCGCCGACGCTTGAGGGGAAGCGCATCTTCGCAACCTGCCGCCGCGTGACGTGCCGTTCGATCTTCTCCCCGTCCATGTAGACGTTGTGGACGTGGAGTTCCTCGTGGTGAGGCTTCGGCGGTGCGCTGGCGGTCGGGGCAGACTGCTGACCGTAGGGGTGCAACTCGCGAGCATGCCGAAGCTCGCCAGGATGAACCTTGAAGCCTTCCCAAGCGCCGAACCCTTGGTGGCGCCGGATCACTTCGGCCAGCTTGCGCTGGTTCTCGGGACTGAACTTGTCGTTCCAGCCGAGACCAGCCTCGCCCATGAAGCTCTTCATGGTCTGACCGACGATCTGAAACGCTCCAATCGCCGAAGATGACCCGTGGCGAGCGCGAACGCTTCGGCCGAACTGATAAGCCTCAGCAAGCGACATATCTGTGAGCGGCTTGCTGGGCAGACCGTAGCGGCCATTCCCGAGCACCACATTGTATGGGTCTTTGCCGGCCGTACCCTCGGCCCGCATGATCGCTTCGTACCAGCTATCGCCCGCGCCAGTGCCGGGACCGAAAGCGCCGCGCGGGACAATGCCGCCCGTGCCGGACCGGCCGAGCGCCCGACCAACGCCGGATGCTCCACCGAAGTTGTCATTGGCGCCACCGCCGAAGCTGGCGCTGTGGATCAGACCGCCGAACCCCTCGCCGCTTTCAAACGCCGTCTTGCTGAACGGGTTGAGCTTGCTGAACAGGCTCTTAAGCATATCGCCGATGGCGGTGACGAGGCCGGTGCCCATCTCTGCGATAGCGCTGGCGAGTTTGCCAGGCCAGGATTTGATCTCCGTGCCGAGGGCCAAGGCGGCGTCGTTGAACGCCTTGTCGGCGGCATCCAGCGCGGACAGCAGGCTTTTCCAGTTAAAGGCCGCGATGCTCCCGAGCACTCCGACCAAGGTCGTCACCGCGACCACGACCGCGCCGGTCGGGGCGAGGACGGCAGCGCCGACGAGCGCGCCGCCGACGGTTATCGCGGCTAGTGCGCCTGCGAGACCGAGCACGCCCTCAAGGACGATCTTCATCGCGCCCGGATGCTCGTTCGCTACCTTCGTGATGGCGGTAATGCCGGTCGCCAAGCTGTTCATGCCCGCGACCGCGATGGAGACACCCGGCCCGCCGATCGCGGTCAGGAGGTTCTCCCAGGCCCCGTGAAGGCGAGCCGCCGAGCTGTTCGGGTCTTCCTTCTGAAGCTGATCCGCGCCACCAAGGCCGCGGGCCTGCTCAATGAGCGCCGCGTCCTTATTGAAGGTCTTGCCGCGCAAGGCGAGTTCAGCGATGGCCGCCGCGGAATTCCGGTTACCGAACAGGCCGCCCAGATCCTCAATCGCCTTCTGCTTATTGGCCGGGTCGTCGATGCTGCCGTACTTCTTTTCCAGAAGCGGCAGGAGGACCGTCTGCGCCCATTTGAATGGGTTCGAGACAAGAAGCTCAGTCCCTTGGACCGCGCCAGGGTTGAAACCCTTCGGGTCGCCTTTGTTGTCGTAGATGATTTTCGACGGATCGCCAATGAGCCCCAAGTCATCCATTCGGCCGAGGGCGCGCTTGGTGACCGTGCCTTGCACGAGGGTGCTGAAGAGCGACTGAGACGCCGTACCAGCGGTGCTCGCGCCCATGGTCTGGATCAGCGTCGGCAGGTACTTGGTAAAATACTCCTCGCTGAAGCCCATTCCGGACAGCTTGGAGTACTTCGTGGCCTGCATGAAATCGTTAGGCGTGATCTTTCCACCAGATGCGGAGATCGCCTTGGTCATGTTCTCGAAATAGGACAGGAAGTCCTTGGGATCCTGAAGTCCCTTCAGTTCGCCCGCCCGAGCCATCTTGTAAACGGCCTCGGCAGAGGCATTGCCTTTGCCCTCTGAGACACCGTTGAGAACGATCTTCATCTTCTCAAGAGGCTCGATGAACTCAATCGCGTGCTCGATCGAGCCGAACGGCAAGGTCAGTTCCTTGATGTCGCCGAGCACCTTGGCGACGTTCAAGCCGTACTTGCCGGCCTCCGCCCACGCGGCATTTCGGGCCTTCGCAATATTGACTTCCTTGAAGCCGCCCTGGATCATCTGCTGCTGGACGTGCTCAAGCTCGCTCGCGTGCTGCAACACGTCCTTGAGGCCGTGTCCGACCGCCTCGGCGCCGAAGAACCCCATCACCCCGAGCTGAAGACCGGTATGGCCCGCCGCGCTTGAGGAGCCATGACCGCCCGCACGGGATCCGCCGCCGCCAAATCCGCCCTGGCCTGGGCGCACACGCCCGCCACCGCCCGCCGGGATCCGGAGACCCGCAGCCTCGGTCTTCGCCGCCGCGAGTTCAGCGGTAAGTTTAGCGACCGCGGCCGTCGTCGTGTTGATCGAGGTATCAGCCTTGGCGAAGCTGCTGACCAGCCCCTCTCGGGCAACACCCGCCTTCTCGGCGACCCCCGTCAGGTGCTTGTCGAGGGTGCTCAAGCTCTTGTTGAGCCCGCCAAGCTTTACCGCGCCGATGCCGGAGAAATGCGCCTCGACCTGTTTGCTGAGACCGGAGACCTTCTCCAGCAGACCGACGATTTTCAGCAGGGTCGGGGAGGCTTGATCAACGATGCGGTAGACCGCGCCGACCTCGTAGCTCGTGATCATCTCAGCGGTCTCCGGTCAGGTCTATACAGGCGATGGCGGCGAGTTGCCCGGTCAGGCGTTCGAGATCGACGGTCGCGCGCCGGAATGCGGCGTCTGCCGGGAGAGCCCAGCGCGCCAGTGCTTCAGCTTCAGCAGCGGTCGGGCCACCCGCAGCCGCAAACCTGCTGCCTGCGGCCGTGGCTACGACACTCATCCGGGACGCAGCCGCGGCGAAGATCACCAACTGCTCAAAGGCCCCGTTGAGAGGATCGGCAGGCCCGCCGATTTGCCAGCGCCTGCGGGCGCGCCGCTCCGCAGACGTCGTCATGCGCTGTCCGCCGCCTGTTCCAGCGGGGCCATCTCCTCCGTGAACGCCTTGGCGGTCAGACCGGAGGCCGCCACAAGGTCATTCAACAGGATGCCGGCTGCGGCCTGGCCCTGCTGGTAGTCGCCCTCGATGCCGGCCAACTCGGTAAGCTTCGGCCCGTTGACCCGCTCGGCGACCTGGGCGCGCAACTGCCCATAGAATTGCTCCTGCAGCCCGCTGAGCGCCGGGTGCGCGTCGAGGATCGCGGCGGCGCCGGCATCCTCCTTCACCAACTCGTTCGCCATGCTCATCCGCTCATGCGGCTGGAGGCTGCGCAGGTAGGAGCGAAGTTCCTGTCGGCGCATCTCGCCCACATGGTCGGTCGAGTCGACCCGCACGGGATCCTCGAACCCCGCTCGTTGCGAGGCGGCGTAGCCGAGAGCCTTGCGGATCGGCCGCGTCGCCTTCGCCAGATCCGGCATCAGTTCGGCGCGGACAGCCTGTGCGAGGGCGGCGCGGCGCCCGACCGTCGAGAGCTTCTGATCCGCCTCGATCTCGGATCGCTTAACGTGAAACCGGTCCGAAATGTCGAAGATGCGATCGATGCAGGCTACCACGGACCCGGTGTGAGGCTGGTCGGCGCGCACGCGCTCGATGACGTTCTGACGGATCAAGCGTCGGTTGCGGATTTCAGCTTCGTCCATCTTAGGCTTCCTTTATCCAACCCTTGGCGATTGCTTCGTCTCGGGAGACCAGTCCCTGCGCGATCTCCAGCTTCCAGCGAGGATCACCGGGCGCGTACTTGTCGCCGCGGATGAACCATTCGGGTGCGGGTCCGGAATGCTTCGGCGTGCCGCCCCTGCTGTAGGTGTAGTGGCCGAACTGGGCGACCGGAGCGGCCTGCGTGCGGATCACCAGGGCGCCGGCCACGGCGTTCGCCACGTCGTCGTGAGAGCCGGGGGCGTGGTCGATGCTGTCCCGGCCACCGCGAGCCGTGCGGCGCTCTAGGGAGACGAGCTGTGCGGCCAGCGTCGGCACGTCGAGTAGCTCGACCTCGCCGGAATTCAGCTTGGGCAGCAGGTCGAGGTAGATCTGGCTCTTGGGCCGCTCCGACGGCACGTAGGTGATGCCGTGGCGCTGGAACGCCTCCCGGGGCCACTCGCCCGCGTACCGGTCGCCCGTCACCTTGGAGAGCCCGTAGCGCTTCAGCAGGCCGGCGAACTCCGTCACCACCGACTCTGGGCTAAACGGCGCCTTGCGCTCACGGACGGCATCCAGAACCACCCGCTCACCGGCCTGGTGGCTGATCGCCAGCGTCATGGAGTCCGACGCGCCACCGGATGGATCCGTGAAGGCGCGATAGGCCACGCCAGTGACCGGCGGGCGCTCGGCGATGCCGGGCGGGATGGCGGCCTCGACCACCTCCCGGGAGACGAAGCTCTCCACGTCGGATCTGAATTCCGCGAGGTACTCAGCCGAAGCGCTGGCGAGATCGCGCTCCAACGCCTCGTCGATCACCGACTGACGGACCGTCGGGTTCATCGCCCGGGTCTCGGCCTGCCAGACTAAGGCGGGTGCACCATCCCGACCGTAGTACCGGCGGTGAGCGTCATAAAGGGCGCCACGGCGGGCATAAGGCGACGAGGCGCACAGCAGCATGGCGTTCGGGATCGTCGCCATCGCGGGCCGCAGCGCGTCGAGGATGGCGTAGTCCGGCTCGGCCGCATCGTCGGTGGGCCAGAACGCGATCTCGTCGGCCAAGGCGGCGGCGAGCGTGCGGCCGCGGACGGCACGGTATGAACTGGTCCCGACCTCGATGGTGACGCGGTTGATGAGGTCGAATTCATCAGCCGTCTCCCGCTCGACCATGCGGGCCAACATCGGCACCTCGGTGAGCAGGGCGCGGATGTAGCGGATGATCGTCCGGGCCTGGCGACGGTCCGTGGCGATGATCAGGATCGTCGCCCGCTCGCCCGGGGCGAGGTGCTGACGGTACTCGCGGAACGCGGCGAGGTAAGTGGCGATCAGCGCCAGCACGAAGCTCTTGCCGGCGCGGCGCCCGCAGATGAGCCACGCCTCGGTGAAGGCCGCCTCAGGAGCCTCAGAGCGGCCCGTACAGGCGCGGTAGGTGGTTGCCTCGGCCTCGGACAGGGGCAAGCCGAACAGGGCGCCTACGAACGCCCTCCAGGCCGCCCAGGTGTCAGCGTCCTTGAACCAGGGCCCGAACAGCTTCGGGTCGCGCATGGCTTCCAGCAGGTTCATGCCGCCGGCCTCGCGTTGATGTAGTGGCGCAGGTCTGGCGTCACGTCCCGTGGGCGGCGCTTCAGGCCGATCCCTTCGAGGATGCGCTTCAGCGTGCCAGCCTGTCTGCCGTAGAGGTCCAGGGTCTCGGGATCAGCGGCACCGGCGGCTGCGAACTGCGCCTCAAGCCGCTCCAGCTCAGTCGCCAAGGTGGCGGCCCGGCGCACGAGGCTGCGCTCGGCCTCCGACATCTCGCTGTCGCCGCCGAGGTCGGCTGTGTGCGCGTGGATCAGGTCGCGCATCCGGCGCGCCCAGACCGTCCGGCCATCCACATCGGGCAGAAGCCTGTTGCCGTTGGTGACCTTGCTGCGTCCCCGGGCCTTCATGGCACTGAGCCCATCCATTCGCGTGCTATCGGCTAACTAATATAGCATTTGCTATATTGTGTCACGGCCGTTTGTGATGCTGAGGTCTGCCGCTTGCATGGACTAGCCGCGGGCGGGAGGTGGACGTGGAACACGGCTATATGATCCGAGCAGCGCTCGGCCGCGCAAAGAAGGATCTTCGGTGTGCCTCAGCGTGGATAGCCTTCGAGCAGCACAACCGGTTGGTCCGGCAGGGCTGGAACGTCCGCGTCTTCGATGACGATCGTGAACAGATGAGCGTCAGTCAGCTGGAGGCTGCAGCACAGGCTGAGATCAATACCGCCGTGATCGGCGAGTCATCCGGTTAGAAATGCCCTCAATCGTGGGGGAAGATGTGGGTAGCGTTCGGCGCCGAAATTTAAGCCGTTGCCGAAGCTATGTTTTCTGGCCTTCGAGGCGGATGATGTATCCGCCGCGGCCGGTTCTAGCCCGTCGCCGTGAAGGTGGGGGATCGGTCACCCACCTCGCGGCTGCTGTTCAGTGGGCAGCCGCGCTGCCGGGCCTGCAAAGAGCGGAAAACATGCCTTCGCCCGCGCATATTTTTTCGGGCAGTGCGGTTTGAACGTGCTGCGCTCTCCGGCCGGGAGCTGCATCAGACATTCGTCCTCAGCGCTCGACCAGCTGGGTCGCATCAGGTCCGGCCCCTGACCTCCGGCACCCGATCTCTGAACGGCCCTCCACCCCACCTTGGGTCTGCCACCCACCCACCTGTCTCTT